>JAXHUV010000011.1:3210-22304 GCA_034189445.1 Pseudomonadota bacterium | reverse complement strand
GTCATTGCCATGCCCGGGACGGGCGCGGTTGGCGCCTCGCGGGGGTGCTGCCGCAGCAGGGGCGCCGGCAGCCCCGAGTGTCAGGATTAGTGAGGATTCAGGAGTATGAATGGCGGATAAGACGAGCGGCCGAAGCGCCCCTTCTCCGCGGCACACGTGCCTTTTGAGATCGATAAAGAACAGCATCGCGGTAAACCGGCCAACCAGGGAGGTCACTGATTATGGAACTGTTTGATCTGCCCCTTATATGGGCATTCATTATCGGCTTCGGCATTATCATGTATGTGCTGATGGACGGGTTCGACCTGGGTGTTGGGATTCTATTCCCCTTTGCCCCAAACGAGGAAAGCCGGGACACCATGATGAACTCGGTGGCTCCTGTGTGGGACGGCAACGAAACCTGGCTGGTGCTTGGTGGCGCTGGCCTTCTTGCGGCCTTCCCGATGGTGTATTCAACCCTCCTGCCCGCGCTCTATATCGGTGTGTTTCTGCTTCTGGCGGGGTTGATTTTCCGAGGCGTGGCGTTCGAGTTCCGATTCAAGGCCCGTACCTCACGTTATCTTTGGAACTGGGCGTTTGCCGGCGGGTCGACCGTCGCATCCTTTGCTCAGGGCGCCGTGGTTGGCACTTATATTCAGGGAATTGCAACCGCTAACGGGGTCTACGTGGGTGGAGCTCTGGACTGGCTGACGCCTTTCACGGTGCTAACCGGCCTGGGGATGCTGGCAGGCTATGCCCTGCTGGGTTCCACCTGGCTGATCATGAAAACCGAGGGTTACCTGCAGCAGTGGGCGTACAGGATTACCCTGCCGTTACTTCTGGCTGTTCTTGTGGTCTTTGGCATCATCGGTGTCTGGACGCCCTTTGTTGATGAAATGGTCCGCGAGCGCTGGTTCTCCAACCTGAGCCTTATCTGGATTCTGCCGGTTCTTACTCTGGTCTGTGCTTTCCAGATCTATCGTTCGGTTCGCGATCGCAGGGATGGCATGCCGTTCGTGGCCACCATGGGGCTGTTCATCACCACCTATCTGGGCCTGTTGGTCAGCCGCTGGCCTTATGTGGTGCCGCCGGAATACACACTCTGGGAAGCGGCTTCCGCCTATGAATCCCAGCTATTCCTGCTGTTGGGACTGCTGTTCGTGATCCCCATTGTGCTGGTATACACCGCCTGGACCTACTGGGTCTTCCGCGGCAAGGTGCGCGCGGGCGAGGGATACCACTAAATGGCGAAGCCACGGGCGAACCGTGGCGGCGAGAGCGTTTCCGCCACTGATCAGAGAGCCATCAAGGAATGGCTTGCGCACCTGGCCCGTGGCAGCCGTTTCTGGATACGCGCTACCCTGGCAGCCGGCATCGTTGCCGGCGTTGCCACCATTATCCAGATGATTTTGTTGGCCCGGATTATCCATCTGGGCGTAATTGAAGAGGCCCCAGTTGCGGGCCTCCTCCCTTTTTTTCTCGGCCTGATTCTGGCTCTGGCTGTTCGTGCCCTGGGCCAGGGTTTTCAGGCCCGGTTCGCCGCACGTTGCAGCGAACAGGTTCGCCGACAGGCCCGGCGTCAGCTCCATAAGCACTGGCAGGCCACCGGCCCGGTAGAATTGGGCCAGTCCTCGGCAGGCACACTTGCCCGGGAGTGGATTGACCACGTGGAAGCCCTGCACGGTTATTTCGCCCGGTTTCTGCCGCAGATGACCCTGTCGATGATTGTGCCGGTACTGATCCTAGCCCTGGTGTTCTGGCTGGACTGGCTGGCTGGCACCTTTCTGCTGCTGTCCGCGCCGCTGATTCCGTTATTCATGGCCCTCGTGGGCATGGGCGCGGAGAAACTTAACCAGCAGCACTTCGAAACCATCAGCCGGCTGTCTGGACAGTTCCTGGACAAGGTGCGGGGCCTGACCACGCTTCAGTTGTTTGGCCAGACGGCAGGGGCAGCCGAACTCATTCGAAAACGCTCGGATCACTACCGCCGTATTACCATGAAAATGCTCCGGGTGGCTTTTCTGTCTTCGGCGGTTCTGGAGTTCTTTGCCTCGGTGGCCATAGCGGTTATCGCCATCTACATCGGGTTTGGTTTGCTGGGGTACATCACCTACGGCCCTTCCGAGGATTTGACCCTGTTTTCCGGGCTGCTGATTCTGTTGCTGGCCCCGGAGTTTTTCCAGCCGTTGCGGACGCTCTCCCAGCATTACCATGATCGTGCCGCGGCGCTGGGGGCTGGCAACGAGATCCTCGCGCGGCTGGATTCCCCGGTGAGCCGCGAAAGCTCGTCTGAAATGGCATCCGTAGAGGGTGCGGAAGACCGGATCGAGCTGCGCTCTGTCAATAAAAGCTTTCAGCCGGATCAGTGGGTGCTGAGGAACCTTACGCTGACCATTCAAAAAGGGGAAGTGATTGCGCTGACCGGCCCCTCCGGCGGCGGCAAATCCACTCTGTTGCATCTGTTGGCCGGCTTTATGGCGCCGGACGCCGGTGAGATTCACTTGTTCGGCCAAGCACCGGGCAGTTTCCGGTTTGGCTGGCTGGGGCAGAAAGGGTTTCTGGTTCAGGGAACCTGGGCCGATAACCTCAGGCTGACCACTCCGGATGCCTCCGATATTGCCATCGAAACTGCTCTGCGCAATGTCGGCCTCGGTTCCCTGCTCGACAGTCGCCAACAGGGGATTTATAGCCCGGTATCCGAGGAGGGCCAGGGGCTCTCCGGCGGCCAGGCCCGGCGGCTGAGTCTGGCCCGTATTTTCCTTGCGGATTACCACCTGATCCTGCTGGATGAGCCTACCGCTGGCCTGGACAGTGACAGTGAGGTGTTTGTGCTGGAGGCACTGCATAAACTGGCGGTGGCCGGTAAGACCCTGATCTTCTCTACCCACCATCAGGCCTTACTGGCTCTCGCGAACCGGGTGCTGCTGGTATCTAGCGGGGAGGTGCGGGATGCGTGACCTGAAGCCGTGGCTGGATTTGATCTTCAAGCGCCCGGGGCGGCTGGTTGTGGGTGGTTTCCTGATGCTCGCCACCCTGCTTTCCGGCATTGGCCTGTTGGCGGTTTCCGGCTGGTTCATTACCGAGACGGCGCTGGTGGGACTGCTTCTGGCGGCCGGGTTGGCGGCGACCATTAACCTCTATGTGCCCGGCGGCGCCATCCGGCTTTTTGCCGTTTCCCGCACGGTGTTCCGGTATATCGAGCGGGTCTACAATCATGACACTGTACTGAGATTGCTCACGGATATTCGCGTGGCCCTGTTCCGGGGCTTGTCCCGCGCCGGTCGCATTCGCCGTGGGGAACTGAGCGGCGCCCAGTGGCTGTCCCGGCTAACCAGCGATGTGGATGCCCTGGATACCCTGTACCTTCGTTTAATCGCGCCCACCGCTCTGGCTGGCCTGGTAACGATTCTGGTAGTGGTTCTGGCCGCTGTTCTGTTCGATATCGGCACGGCGTTATTGGTTGGCCTTTTACTGGTGATTGCCCTGGTGATTGCTACGGCCGGCGTTTACCTTGTAACCCGACGGCTGGCCGCCCGACAAAGCGATCGGCAGGAAGAACTTCGAACTGCGGTGATCGAACATATTGAAGGATTCTCCGAACTGACCGCTGCCGGGCGTACCGGTAAACATGCCGCCTGGCTTATGCGCACGGCCCATCAGGTGACCTCCGAGCAGGTGAAGGCCGATACCCGTGTAGGCTGGCATCTGGCAGGGTCCCATCTTTTCGTCAATCTCTCTGCCGTTCTGGCCCTTTGGTCGGGGTTTGCCCTGTTCCAGTCGGATTCGGTTTCCGGCCCGGTGCTTGTGTTACTGCCTATTGCCCTGCTCGGTCTGGCCGAGGTCTATGCCATGCTGCCGGACGCCTTTGGCAAGCTTGGAGCAACCGTCGCTTGTGCGAAACGACTTAACCGGGATTGTCACGAAGACAAACAACCGGCGCCGCCGATAGGGTCTGAATTGCCACCAAAGACCGCTCTGCTGGCAGAGAATGTCGCGGTAAAATATGACGGTTACACGCCCTTGTTCACGCGCTTCAATCTTGTGATCGGCGAAGGAGAACGCATTGGTATTCTGGGGCATTCCGGTAGCGGCAAGTCCTCGCTGGCAAATGTGTTCGCCGGCCTTTCGCCCCTTTCTCAAGGCAGCTTGAGGCGCCAGGACTGCGCCTACCTGACCCAGGAAACCGTATTGTTTGAGGACACGCTGCGGGCCAATCTGTTATTGGGCTCGCCGGAGGCTTCGGACACCGAACTATGGAGTATTCTGGAGCAGATGGAGCTGGCTGGGCGCTTCGCCACGGAACCGGACCAGCTCGATACCTGGCTGGGCAGCGCCGGCAGCCGGCTCTCTGGCGGCGAGGCTCGACGGGTGGCACTGGCGCGGGTGCTCCTGAATCCTGCCCCACTGGTGATCCTTGATGAGCCGTTTACCGGCCTGGATGCCAAAACCCGGGCGCGGGTCTCAAAACAGATGGAAGCCATTCTGGCCGGAAAAACCGTGGTTAGCCTGGCACATGGGTCGGAGGCACTGCCGGGCACCGACCGGGTGATCTATCTGGGCGGTTAGTGTTTTTTTCAGAAGTCTGAGGATAACGTCGACAGTCACCCAACCGCAGCGCCTGGCCGCTGCCAGGATCGCCTATTTCAAGCCGCCAACAAGCGAACGCCTCAAACGACACGGTTGCCATGGCTCGTCTGTCCGGTTCAACAATCAAGGCTGGGTTATGCCCAATCGCTTGTTGACCGCATCCCGAATCTCACGGTAACGCTCGGGGTTTTCGGCCAGTGCCTCAAGATCATCTTCGGGAAAGATCTCCTTTTTCTTCTCCTGAACATCCTCTCTCGCAAACAGAGACGGAAGTAGCTGCTCCAGGCAACGCAACATAACCTCCGGCGAAACCGAGGCCCCCGGTGAGGCCCCCAGCAGTGTGGCGTAGGTCTTGTCATTTGATACCAGAATCTCCGTACCCATCTGCAAATCGCCGTTTTTAATGATCTGCACGCGCTGACCAGCCTCGACCGGCTTCCAGTTGAATTTTCCGCTCATACCCGGTGCGAAGCTGTCCAACTCTTCGAGCATGCTTTGCTCACCCTTGAAGGTTTCCGATACCAGATACTTCACCAGTGGAAAGTGTTCCAGGGCGACATTCAGAAGGCCCGGAATATCATGCAGGCGCATAGAGCTCAGGTAATCCAGGAAGCCTCGGCCTTTCTCAAGAACCGGTTTGAAGGAGGCGAACGGTCCGAACAGCAGATAATACTGGCCATCTGCCACCCGTAAATCCAGGTGCGGAACGGACATCGGCGGGGCACCCACTTTCGCTTTACCATAGGTTTTGGCCCGGTATTGATCAGCCTGCTCGGCGCTGATCGGAGCCTGCAGGAATCGCCCACCCACTGGAAAGCCGGTAAAGCGTTTCGCAAACGGCAAGCGACTCTTCTTCAGAATCGGAAATGCACCCCCGCCAGCCCCAACAAACAAGGCATCTGCCTTGTACCGGATCGCGCCTTCCTTGCTTTCGGTTTCGACCAGCCAGCTTCCGGAGGGGCTCCGATGCACACGTTTGACATGGGTGCCGTATTTTATCTTTACCCCAAGGCTGTTTTCGGCATGTTCAGCCATCTGCTGGGTCAAAGCGCCGAAGTTGACATCGGTACCTGTTTCAACCGCTGTCGCCGCCATTTTCTCATGGCGTGGGCGTTCCTCCATGGTGTAGGGAATCCAGCTTTTGATTTCGTCGAAATCTTCGGAAAAGCGCATCTTCTCGAAGAAGTGGTGGGCGGACATTTCCTTGAATCGTAACCGCAGCTCTTCAATGGCCGATTCGGAAACAATGGTGCAGTGTTTGGTCTGATTGATGAAGGATGAAGGCTCCTTGATGGCGCCTTGCTTGACCAGATAAGCCCAGAATTGCTTGGCCACGTTGAACTGGGCATGAATTTTCAGAGCCTTTCCGACCGAAATGACTTCTTCATCCACCGGGGTGTAGTTCAGCTCACAATTTGCTTCGTGCCCGGTGCCGGCGTTATTGAACACCCATGAATTCCCTGCCCCGGGTCCTTCCAGTCTTTCCAGAAGGGTGATATCCAGCTCGGGTGCGAATTCTTTCGCCAGGGTCGCAAAGGTGGTTCCCATGATCCCTGCACCGATAATAACTACGTTCATTAGATTTGTCCGCCAGAGTCAGTTTACTGAATGTCGTTCATGGATGGAGACGGTAGCACGCTTCCCGCAAACACGGAAAACCCGGCTCGGGCGGCACCCGTCTGCCGTTAATCAACTGCAGCATCGATAAGTGTGCCAGTTTCTGAACGTCTTTGACAAATCGCTAATTACGCATGAGGTTATATGAGTATAGCATGATGGCACTTTATCCAGTCACGCTTCGGGACACTTGCGAATGACCTTTGCACGAATTACCGGCACCGGTTCTTACCTGCCTGATAACATTGTTACCAACAAAGACCTTGAGAAAATGGTCGACACCACTGACCAGTGGATTCGCGAACGAACGGGGATCGAAAGACGCCACATTGCTATCGAAGGCCAGACGACAGTGGATCTTGCTGAGCAGGCCGCAAAAAACGCTATCGCCGCGGCCGGTATCAAAGCGGAAGACATTGATTTGATCGTGTTTGCCACATCCACCCCGGACAAGATCTTTCCCAGCTCGGCATGCATCCTCCAGGCGCGCCTGGGCAACCATGGCGCGCCCGCATTCGATATACAGGCCGTCTGCAGTGGCTTTGTCTATGCCCTGGCAACGGCGGAAAAATTCATCAAGACTGGAAGCAGCAAGAAAGCCCTGGTCATCGGCGCTGAGGTTTTTTCGCGCATTCTCAACTGGCAAGACCGCGGTACCTGTGTCCTGTTCGGCGATGGTGCCGGTGCGGTAATTCTTGAAGCCGATGAAGAAACCGGCATCCTCTCAACCCATATTCACGCAGATGGTCAGTATGCAGATCTGCTTCAGGTACCCTGCGGTATTGCCGATGGCTACGACCAGGTTAAAGCCGGACGTGCATTTGTGGAAATGAAAGGCGGTGAAGTGTTCAGGGTCGCTGTAAACACGCTGGGCAAAATCGTTGACGAAACCCTGGAAGCCAACCAGATGCAGAAATCGGAGATCGACTGGCTGGTTCCGCACCAGGCCAATCTCCGCATCATCTCTGCGACGGCAAAGAAACTGAACATGTCCATGGACCAGGTTGTTGTGACGGTTAATGAGCATGGCAACACGTCAGCCGCGTCCATTCCCCTGGCCCTTGATATCGCCGTTCGCGACGGGCGAATCAAGCGCAACGAAGTGCTTCTGCTGGAGGCCTTTGGCGGCGGCTTTACCTGGGGTTCGGCACTGCTCAGGTACTGATTTCCAGATATCCGATGCAGACCTGACCCACTGGTTCAGGAGGGGAATTAACCGCCTCCCATGCCGCCAAAAAGCATGGCAAGAATCACCAGGCCGACAATCCAGCCGATCACCGCCGGCCAGAAATTCACCATCTGAGGTGGCTGCTCCCCCTGCTCTTCCGCCATGCCGGGCTCCGGGTAGTTTCGTCCGTCTGCTGCAGCAGAAGCCTCCTTGATGGCGAACCAGTCAAACCAATCCCCAAGGAACTGGGCAACCGGCGCAGGGAAAGTGCCGTTTTCAGTCATTGGTCGCACCTGGGGCTCCAAATGCCGGCCAATCTCCCTTCGAAGATGTGGCTGCTCGGCCGGAGGCTCGCAAAGAATCGCTTTCCAGATGCCCACATCCTTACTTCTGGAAGAATCATTCAGTAATGCCTTGATCTGGATGACCACCTCACGAACCACCTGACCTTCGTTGGCATCCAGCGGACATTCAGCCCCCTCGCCAGGCCCATGACTCCGCTGTTCAGGCTGAATAGAATCGGCAGCCAGCGCTACCGGAGCTGGCGCATCACCTGCTGCTTCCCGGAAGGCTTGCTCCAGGCTTCTCGCCTCGTCTTCAGAGGCAAATTTGAGCTGTTGTTCATACGCATCCTGGATTTTCCGGCGATCGCCGGTTGGCTCAATTCCAAGAATTTCCCAACAATTCATATAGCTACAACTCCCAGGGCGATATTCATTACATTTCAGTGAGACAATATTCCTTTAGCCACTGGCAACAGGACTCAATCCTTATGGAATCGTTTTGTTTTTCTTCCGCGGATTATAGAACGCCAACCATACACCAATCGACAAGAACAGCAGGCCTGGACGTGACAGTATCCCCCTCTTATTTATCGCCTGCTTTGGAAGAAAAGCGAACTGAATAGTACTACTTGAATATCATATGCTAAGCTGTGAAAGTTCTCCACCAGTTGCGTGTTGCCTTGGACAACTGGTGGGGCGTGCACTGTGTTTTTCAAAATGGAAAATTGGCAGTATATTTGCAAATATTTGCGACAACATGGAGGCGAAAATGGAAGCCAAGTCTGCACAAGATGACTACGATCAGGTAAAACAGGATCTGCAGGAACTCCGCAACGATTTATCCAAACTGGCCCACACGGTTTCGGAAAGTCAAAAAAGCGAAATCAACAGCCTGCGGGATGAAATCCGCCGGGAGAGCCTTGGCGTCATCAAACAGGTCAGACAAAAGGGCGACGAAACACTGCGTCGCGCCAAGGATACCGGAGAGAAGACCATCCATGACGTTGAGAGTAACATTGAGGAGCGCCCGTTCCTTAGCATTGTTCTCATGTTTCTGGCCGGTGTTCTGGTGGGCAAGCTGCTTGACCGCTGATCATGCTTGACTCTGCTCAGGTACAGGGTGCGTTACGCAAGACCGCCGCCGCCATTATTGGTTTTGGGCTGGCGATGGTCTTGTTTACTGGCCTGCTAGTTACGGGCTTTTATCTATTGGTTAAGGCAGCCGTCCTAGCCCTTTCTGCCTGGCTTGGCGCGACCGGGGCAATGGCGCTGGTCGGAGCCGCCTGTCTCCTGTTACTGGCACTCGTCTTCCAGCGCCTGAGTCGTCCAGTATCCTCGAGCAAAAAACACAAGGAAGCGGCTAATGGCAAGTCGGATTCGAGCATTGACGCCCTTCGCAACGTGATTCGGAGGAATCCGTGGGAAGCGGTCCTGATGGCATTTGCCGCAGGAATTGCCGAACAGGGAGATCCGCGCCTCAAATCACTACTGTTGCAGGGCAGCATGATTCTGCTGAAAAACGCCGATTCTGAACAACCAGCTCCGGAGGAAGCAGGGGGTGATGGTGATAAGGCTGCAAATCAAGATGACACTCACTCACCGGCGCAGTAGATTAGCCTCAAGTCCGACAGGCTGCTGGCAACTTGCTAAGCTCCTTTTCGTCTTCTCGCCCAAGAAAAGCCTCTCTTGAGAAAAGCCACTCTTGAATCAGACAACTGGCGCCCGCATGGTGACAAACTCTTCTGCGGAAGTCGGGTGAATGCCCAGGGTGGCGTCAAACTGAGCCTTGGTGGCACCAGCCTTGATCGCAACCGCCAGGCCCTGGGTAATCTCACCCGCGTCCGGGCCCACCATATGGGCACCCAACACCCTGTCGGTCTCATCGTCTACGACCAGCTTCATAAGGCTACGCTCATCCCGACCGCTGAGGGTGTATTTCATCGGACGGAACTCGGAACGGTAAATCCGCAAACGATGCCCCGCTTCCCGGGCCTCTTCCTCGGTCAACCCAACAGTACCAATGTTGGGCTGGCAGAATACCGCGGTTGGAATGGCCGAATAATCCATCTCGCCTTCGCCGTCCCCGAACAGGCGCCGCGAGAGCACCATGCCCTGTGCCAGGGCGACCGGCGTGAGCTGCGGAGTTCCAATGACGTCACCCAGCGCGGTGATTGAGGGCACCGCTGTCTGGAAGTGATCGTCCACCACGACATGCCCCGAGGCGCTGAGCTGAACGCCAAGATCCGTCAGGCCCAGACCGTCAACAAGCGCACGGCGCCCGGTTGCCGCCATAACCAGGCCGGTTTCCAGAGTTTCGCCATTGTTCAGTTGAACCCGGTAATGGGCATTGTCGGCTTCAACCGATTCAATGGTCACACCAAACCGCAGGTTCACGCCTTTCTTACGCATTTCCTGTTCGGTAAACCGTCGGATGTCACCATCAAAGCCGCGCAGGAACAGATCACCCCGATACAGTAAGCTTGTATCAACACCCAGTCCCGCCAGGATGCCGGCAAACTCCACAGCGATATAGCCGCCGCCCCACACCACGGCCTGCTTGGGCAGCTGCGGCAGGTAGAACATCTCGTTAGAAGTGAGGATGCATTCCTTGCCGGGCACGTCCGGAATAACGGGCCAACTGCCTGTGGCAATGGTGATGTGTCTGGCCCGGTATGAAGTGTCGCCGACTACCACGGTGTTGGCGTCCGACAGTGATGCTGTCCCTTCAATGACGGTTACGCCGGCATTTTCCAAGAGCCGGCCGTAAATACCGTTGAGGCGCTCGATCTCGGCGTTCTTGTTGGCCACCAGCCTGGGCCAGTCGAAACTGACGTCTTCGAGGGGCACCTGCCAGCCATAACCGGCTGCGTCTTCCAGCTCGTCGTGGACATGGGCCCCGTACACGAACAGCTTCTTGGGCACACAGCCAACGTTCACGCAGGTTCCGCCAAGATACCTGGATTCAACCACGGCCACCTTCGCCCCCCTCTGGGCCGACATTCGGGCCAGACGAACACCGCCGGAGCCGGCTCCGATAACAATCAGATCAAAATCCTGCTGGTCAGACACAGCTTCTCCCGTTAAACATTAAAAAATCAGATTTGGCCGGGCGCGGCCGTCTTGGTTTCCGGATGCACTTCCCTGAACAACAGGTGATCCTCGAAATCACCAAGCCGTATCTTGCCAAGGCTCCGGAAACCTTCGGATTCGTAGAAGGGAAGATAACGACTGTTGCCGGTATCGAGCACAAGCCCGCTGCCCCGCGGATTTTCAGCACAGAGTTTTTCAATGGTTTTCAGCAACAACCGGCCATAGCCGAGATTCTGGTACTTGGGATTTACGCCCATCATGGGCAATTGGTGCGCCAGCGGCTGTGGCAATAGGTCACGAATCTTCTCGTGGTAATCCAGATACCGGCGGGTTGAGGCAAAACCGGCGGTCAGAACCATACGGATCCGCCATCTGATCTGGTCAGCCAGGTTCATCCTCAGCTCCGGATCCCCGATGAACGCGACGGCGACGAGCGTATCATCGACCATCACGCCAATAGCATCCTGAGCAAGTTCAAAATACAGATCAATCAATTCCCGGATGGTCGCTCGCACCCGCTGAGCGTAACCGGGACGTCGATGATCAAACAGGTACTGGAACGTTGGCTCGTTCCGGTAGGCATTAAACAGAATGGATCTGGCTTCATTACCCGCCGTTTCGTCCAGGCGAACAATGGCTGGCTCGGATTTGTTCTTGTTGTCGCTGCCGTTACTCATTATTTCCCTCTCCTGCGTCAGTTCCGGATAAAAGGCCCGGAATCCGTGTGTCCCAATCAGATGGCCAGTGTTAAACGAACGGATACCCGCCCCGGTTCATTTGCCCGGTCCATGGCGGCCTGGTCAATCACTACGCCATGGCTGCCATTCAGCCGTTCCAGCCAGGCCGCCACCTCGGCAAAGGGCGCGTTTTCAAGCCAGACACGGATGGTGCCCTCTCCGCTGGGTTCGAAGCGTTGAAGCGATAGCCCCGCCTCACCGGCTGAACGCGTCACCAGCGCCATCAGGGCACGACCATCAGCAGGCTTGTCGGCGTTTGCCGCCGCGTTATTGCTGCCGGAATTGCCCAGTCGCTGAATCGTCTGTTTATTTGCCTGCATCCAGGCCAGCAATTCACCGGCATTGTCTCGCGCAGCCACGGACTGCTCATAAAAGACCGCAGCCGGGCGCCAAATGGCAAAATACAGGATACCAATAAAAACCGCGATGGCGAGTACCACCAGGGCCTGCTGGTCGCGACGTGGCAACTCATCGTACTGTGCAATCAGCTTGCCGACTGTCGGCTGATCCTTGATTCGGGCAAGCATACCCTTAACCTCCCGAGACCGTCAGGCGGCCACGTGCTCCGCTCGCTTCGTTCACAACCGAGCCAATCTGCGCTTCCAGGCCCTGGTTCGCCAGCCCGTTTCGCAGGCTGCTGAGGCGATCGTAGCTGTCCGCTCTCACATCCACGACCAACTCACCCCGTGAGCGGCTGTAGTTCACCGAATTGAAATTAACCCCCTGGCTACCCGGCAGACGGGCGTATTGCTGGCCGGTGTATTTCATCAAAGTGATAAAATCCACTTCCGGACCACTGGAGCCGGCGGCCCGCAACTGCCCTTCGACGACACGCCGGACATTGCCTGCGTGAGTGCGTCGGTCATTCGGGAATGCGTCTCGATAGATTGTCATGGCTTCGCTGCGCAACTCTTCTGCCTGGTTCTGGTAATAAAACCCCATTCCGGCATTCAAGGCCACCTGAACGACGAACCAGACTGCCGCCACCGCAATCAGCGGTTTCCATGGCTTTAGCGGGTTGGCGTTGCCGGATTTTGAGGAGAACATGCCCTGGCATAGGTTCACCGGCCCGCACAGTTGGTGATGATGGGCGTAGGCCAGTAATTCCAGTGGCATCAGTTCCAGCACCTCCTTGTGAACCGCAAGGCGGCCCGAGCCACTCAGGTCGGTAATGGTCGGTTGCTGGGTATTCAACTCATCGGCAGTGCCGTAAAGGGTGACCGGTATCTCCGCCACGACTTCTTCGGCAGAGGGTGCCGCGAGGGTATGGGCAAACATACCCAGATTTGACGACTGCATGCTCAGCCACTCGCCCCGCTCGCTTACAATCATGGCCGTTTCGCCATCCAGACAGATGGACCAGCCGCCCTCCGTGGCGGGCAACAAAGAGGCATCCGGGTAGATGGCATCCAGACGCACATGCTCCCAGCCGCTGAACAGATGCGCCCATTGCCCCATCCGTTTACGGTCTATGGCAGCCACCGGGTATCCCTGGTCGGTGCGTGATCCGATAGCCAGGTGAACAGAATCAATGTCCTGGGCGATCTGTTCCTCAACGGCATAGGGCAAGGCCTGATTGATAAAACGACTTTGCTTTGCGGGAATGTCGGCCAGGCAGTAAATCGCTTCTTCTCCAGGAATAAGGCCAATCAACAGAGCGTTATCCAGGGCATTCTGCCCCAGAGTCTGCTCGATAGTATCGCGACTGTCGCCGGTGCCCCGGGCCTGGGCATCGCCACTGGCGTCGTGCAGAACCCAGTTGAACATCTGGGCCCCGGGGTCCTGGTCAGCGTCCGCAAACGGCGGCATCGGGCGGACGTAAAGGCGATAAGACATGACTATCCTTCTGAAATGGTAAACGGCTCTTTGGTAATTCGGTTCTTCTGCCCGGTATCCCTGTTAACCGTCTGGACTTCGCCTTCCGGAGTCCGGAACAGGGTACTGACCATATTCACCACACGGTTATCGTAGGTAATCCGCGAGGCAACTTCAAAAAAACGGGTCTGCAGCCCCAGGCCAGCCGACTTGAGCCCCAGACCGGCGAACTCCGGCAGCGCCAGAAAATCCTGAAGATTCTCGAACCGCTCTTCTTCCCGTTTCTCAAGGATAGACGCAGCCTGGGCATCCGTCAGCTCTTCATGCAGGGAGCGGATCACCATAGCCGTTGCGGTGTTGATATTAATCCCCGACCCGGTTACCGGAAGCGCAGCGACGTGGGGCCTGAGGGACTGATAAATCTCTTCGGTCATGCCCTCAATCAGACGCAGCTCGGTTACGCTGGCGAAAGGCTGGTTGCCGGCCCGGTACCCCGGGTCGGCCATCAGATACTGACCATCCTCGGCGCCATAGGCGGTAATGGTCTGGTCATCGGGGTCAATCCAGTCCACCAGCGAGTCCACGGAAACCGCGGTAATGCCCAGTGCCGCAAACAACTGAACGAAACGATTCCTGACTACCGGATCCACCTGACCATTGGTGCCTACGAGGTCATTCAGATTCAGTCGGCCACCCAGATCGTCAATCTGAACCTCGGCCACGCCGTTATCATCCAACGGCAGGACGGCCGCGTTGGCGGCCCAGAACTCGTCCAGACTGTCGACCATCAGATTCTTTTCCTTGTCCTCGTCAAAATCCCTGCGCAGGATCTGGCGCGCGAAGGCCTCGGTACCCAGCGCGATACTCTGGCCCTGCTGTTGCGCCAGATAATGACCCGCCTTGAAGACCCGTAGACTCTGCTGCTGGGTCATTCCTGAAGCAAGCATGACCACCAGAGCCATGGCCAGAAGCACCATGATCAAGGCGACGCCGCGCTGACGGTCGGTTAATACCCGAATTCGCCCCATGCCGGCCTTAGCCTCCCCGCTCTGTTGCGTCGGTATTTTCACCGGCACCGGGCTGCTCTTCCGCTTCACTGGCAGCCTGGTTTGCCTGGTTCAGGGCACCCTGGGCAACTGTGGGATCAAAATCCGGGAGGGCAAAGGTCCGCACCAGCGTTCCGAAACGCTCATGCTCCAGAGTCACCTCCAGGCCCAGAGGCAATGCAATATCCGGGCGCCTGCCGGCAGTCAATCCGGCCATCACCTCATCGGTTGGCCATTGTGGCTGCCAGTTTCGCCTGGCGTCGAGAAACCGCACCTCCAGGCGTGTTACGCCTTCCAGAAGCAGCAGGTCACGGCTGTCGTCTTCCTGGCCCTGATCCACCATGGGCCAGTACCGGCGCCGCAGTTCACTGCCGGTGTATTCCCAGCCAACCCGCTGCAAGCCGCTGCGGCGGATACCAAGGGGATTGCGCCAACCCTGCCGGGTCAGCAACAGGAAGAAGTCATCCTCACGGCTTGAAAGTGCCGGCTGAAAATCACCGTAGACGTCTCTGGCCGGCCGGTTGACCACCTGCATAATATCCCGCTCCAGCAAGAGCATGGCCCGTTGCAGGCCGTCGAACTGTTCAGCCAGCTCATTCACTCGATCGCGGGAATTCACCACCCCGTTGATGACCTGCCAGACACCAAGCCCGATGACGGCGGTTATGGTGACCGCGATCAACACCTCCAGCAGGGTAAAACCACGTTGTTGGAATTGGCAGCTCTGGCGGGGCACGGCGATCATCGTGCCCCCACAAAAGCAGACAGAGTATGAATCGGAACCGGTGGCGTGCCATTCTCGCGATAGCGGGCAACCGTGACCTCCACGCGACGCATCTTCGCCTCCGCGGTGGCAAGTACCGCTGTGGTCACCCGCCAGCGATAAGGCCCGAAGTCAGTGTCCCTGGAGTTCTCGGAGATTTCCGGGACGTTTCCCTGCAGGCGGATTTCATTGATCCGGTTATCCGCCAACCAGCCGGCCAGGGTTTTATCCCGCACCCGCTCATAACTGGCAATATACTGGCTTCCGACTTCTGCCGCCGCGGTTGCGATCAGGCCGAAAACAAGCAGGGCAATGAGCACTTCGATCAGGGTAAACCCTTTTTGCATTCTCACCCGCTGTTGCTCCCGTTATCGCCCGGTTTACGCCATTCCATGGGCGAAACACCATCAGAGGCCAGCACGTGCATGGTGTCTGATCCGTTGCCGATGGTAAATTCAAGCTCAAACGGCGTTGTTTCGCCACTGGAGTAGAACACCACATCCGGGAGCAGTGTGTCCTCGGATGAAGCCAGTCTCGGTGCATCGCTTTCGATAAACTCGGTCACGGTCAGCCATTCGGGAAGGCTTCGGGCACGGAACATGCGCTCGCCCGACGCTTTCCAGTCCCCGGTCTGATCCTGATAGGCGACAAACTGGTAGCCGTCTTGCTCCAGCTTCAGGCCCAGCTCCAGGTTATTGAGCACCGCCTGTTCGGACGCTGTCTGCATCAGCAGATACAGCTCCCTGACTTCATTTTCCAGTTCCCGCTGCCGGGAGCTTCCCCCCATCGTGAACACGGCAAGGGAGGCCAGCAGACCCACAACCACCAGGACCACCAGTATTTCAATGAAGGTGAAACCGGTCTGTCGGGATCTGAGCTGCACGGTATTTTAGCCCTCGGTGTTCCAGACGCTGATATCGGCAGCATCGCCGTCACCGCCTTCCTGACCATCGGAACCATAGGAATAAAGATCGTAAGGACCTTCAGTACCCGGGCTTACGTACTGATATTCAAAACCCCAGGGATCTTGCGGTACGTTCTTCAGGTAGCCATCCGGATTCCAGTTCTTCGGCTCCGGGCTGCCGCTGGGCTTTGACACCAATGCCTCAAGACCCTGCTGGGTAGACGGGTAATGACTGTTATCCAGACGATAGAGATCCAGTGCATTGGCAATATTGCTCAACTGGGTTTCCGCCACGGTGACTTTTGCCTGATCACTCCGGCCCATGATGTTGGGCGCCACGATGGCCACCAGCAGGCCCAGGATCACCATCACCACCATGATTTCGATCAGGGTAAAGCCCCGGCTGTGTTTGTGTGCGTTAAGGTTCTTGATCGTCATTGTCTCACTCGTCATTGGCATGGATTATTTTTAATTCGGATTCGTCTGCTGACAATCCGCCGCGGGTTTCACCCCACGAGATTACTCATATTCAGTATCGGCAGCATGATGGCCAGCACGATGATCAGCACCACCACACCCATCACCAGCAACATCATCGGTTCGAATAGCCCCACAATCGCGGCTATCTTGGATTGCAGGCTGTTTTCCTGCATGTGGGCAGTCCGCTCCAGCATGCTGTCCAGTTCTCCACTGGCCTCCCCGCTGGCGATCATGTGCAGCATCATCGGCGGGAAATAACCGGTCTGGTCAAGGGAACGATGCAATGAGCCGCCTTCACTGACTTTTCGGGCCGCGTCCCGCAATTCCTGTCGCAGAAAATCGTTGGAGAGCACCTCGCCGGCAATGCGCATCGCCTCCACCAGCGGCACACCACTGGTGGTCAGAATGCTCAGGGTGCTGGCATACCGGGCCGTGTTTACCCCGCGAACCATCCCGGAGAATAGCGGCAGATGTAACAGGTGCTTGTGAAACCGAAGCCGGAACCCGGGTTTGGTCAGGAAAAACCGGAACATCATCAGCGCACCGACCAGCAATATAAACAGGTAGACACCGTAATTCGCCAGAAATTCCGAAACCGCAAGCATCGCCATGGTGAGCGTCGGCAGCTCCTGCCCCTGCTTCAGGAACACATCAATGATATCGGGCACCACGTAGGTGAGCAGGAACACCACGATGGCAATGGCGACGATGCTCAGAATGATGGGGTAAATCGCCGCCAGCTGAATTTTCTGGCGCGCTTCCTGACGGCTTTCGGTGTAATCCGCCAAACGGTTGAGCACCAGGTCCAGATGGCCGGCGTGCTCCCCCGCAGCCACGGTAGACCGGTACAGCCTTGGAAATGCACGTGGAAACTCTCCGAGGCTTTCTGCCAGGGTGTAACCTTCCATGACTTTGGCCCGAATAGCGATCAGCATACTGCGTATTCTGGGCTTCGGAGACTGCTGGGCCGCGGCGGAGAGCGCCTGTTCAATGGGAATACCCGACTGAATCAGTGTTGCCAACTGGCGGGTAACCAGTGCCAGGTCGGCCGCGGCCAGCGAACCCCGACTGCTCAGAGGGTTGCTTCGGGCCTGTTTTTCCGCCGTCGGCTCAACCACCAGTGGCGTCAGGCCACGCTCCCGGAGTTGCTGGCGGACAGCTCTCGGGGCATCCGCCTCGACAACACCATGCTTCTGCTTGCCCCGGGCATCCAGTGCCTTGTATTCGTAAGCTGGCATGGTTTACTGACTCCGGTGCGTAACGCGGAGCACTTCTTCCACCGTGGTCACACCATCCAGTATCTTGCGCACACCGTCTGCGTGAATACTGGGGCCGTGCTCGCGGGCCACCTTCTCCAGATCCAACTCTCCCGCCCGCTTATGGATCAGCGAACTGATTTCCTCGGAGATCTCCACCACCTCATAGATGCCGATGCGCCCACGGTAACCAAGCTGGTTGCAATGACTACAACCTGTTGCCCGGTAAATGGTAGGCGGATTGGCGGGGCCCTGCTGTAGGAACTCGCAGTGCTCCTCCGTTGGTGTGTAGGGTTCCCGGCATTCCTTACACAGAACCCGAACCAGCCGCTGGGCGACAATGCCGACCAGGCTGGATGAAATCAGGAACGGCTCAATACCCATGTCCATTAGCCGGGTGATGGCCCCTACAGCGGTGTTGGTATGCAGTGTGGAAAGTACCAGGTGGCCCGTCAGACTCGCCTGTACCGCAATCTCCGCCGTTTCGAGGTCACGGATCTCACCGATCATCACCACGTCGGGATCCTGACGCAGAATGGCCCGAAGGCCGCGGGCAAAGGTCATGTCGACCTTGGTGTTGACCTGGGTCTGGCCAATACCCGGCAGATTGTATTCGATGGGGTCTTCAACGGTCAGGATATTACGGCTGCGATCGTTGATTTCCTGCAGCGAGGCATAGAGTGTGGTGGATTTACCGGAACCGGTCGGGCCGGTCACCAGCAGGATACCGTAGGGCCGGTAAATCAGTTTGCGAAGAACTTTCAGGTCCCGCCCGGCCATGCCCAGGGATTCCAGCCGGATCGCGCCTGCCTGTTTGTCCAGCAAACGCAGAACCACACGCTCGCCGCTGGACGACGGCATGGTGGACACCCGGATATCAACTTCACGCCCTGCCACCCGGAGCGCGATCCGACCATCCTGGGGCAAACGCTTCTCGGCGATATCCAGCTTCGCCATAACCTTGATCCGGGACACCAGCAGCGGTGCCAGCGCCCGCTTGGGTTCGACGACCTCCCGCAACACGCCATCCACCCGAAAACGAACCACCAGCCGCTTCTCATAGGTTTCAATGTGAACGTCGGAGGCACCGGTCTTCACCGCTTCGGTCAGAATGGCGTTAATCAGACGGATGATTGGAGCATCGCCTTCCTGTTCCAGCAGATCCTCGGCTTCCGGCACGGAATCCGCCAGTGACGCCAAATCCATATCGTCGCCGATGCCCTCCACCATCTGCATGGCTTCGGCGGAATCGTTCTGATACGCGGAATTCAGGGCCTGATCGAACCGGTCCGGATCAATGGTGGCAAAACGGGCGCGACCGCCACTGATACGGTTCGCTTCCGCCAGGGCGGAGTGGGACGCACCGGG
>JAXHUV010000011.1:0-3110 GCA_034189445.1 Pseudomonadota bacterium | reverse complement strand
AATCGTTCTGATACGCGGAATTCAGGGCCTGATCGAACCGGTCCGGATCAATGGTGGCAAAACGGGCGCGACCGCCACTGATACGGTTCGCTTCCGCCAGGGCGGAGTGGGACGCACCGGGTCGAACCAGAATAACCGGCTCGCCGGCATCCGAACGGGTCAGGATGACTCCGTTGCGCTTGGCGAAGGTAAAGGGAAGACGGCCCAGCGGAGCATCCTGCGGCTGAAGTTCAGTGTCTGTGGTCAAGATCGTCCTCGTTTGTGAAACCCTTTTCGATTCAACTGATTCAGAAAGGCTACCACAGGAGATGGACCTGCTGAATAACTCTATACACTATACTGCCAATAAAACGTTGCAGTCTGATAACCTGTGAGCTTTTCCGGGTCCACGAATTTGCATTCAGGATGATCAATGCTCCTAAACAATGAACGGCTTCCCCTGATTCTCGCACTTGTGGCAGGGGCTGCCATGGTCGCCCTGACAGCCTGGCAGGGTTATCGTTTCTGGCAGATGGAAAACCAACAAGGCAATTACGGCACTGTGCAATCACTGGTCTCCGGTCCGGCTGCCGGACGTGAGCCACCGGGCGTGAACCTGTCTTCCCTGGACCTGTTCGGAGCCGCCTCCGCCGAAAGCGCGCCGACAGAAGTGGATACCGGGAATCTGCCGGAAACCAACCTTCGCTTGTTTCTCCGGGGCGTTCTTGCCGCCGATGGTGATTTTCCCGGCAGTGCGCTGATCGAAGACGACAAGGGCAAAACCGAAGCTTACCTGGTGGGTGAGGAACTGCCCGGCAACGCAACCCTGCGCTCGATACACCCGAACCGGGTGATCATTGAGCGCTCCGGTAAACTTGAGAACCTTTACTTCCCGGAATCCGAAGACCGAAGCGGCATCTCCTTGACTGCCGGCCGGCGGGAAGAACCCGCCCCCGCGACCCGGCAGGTTACATCCTCCTCGCCCACAAGAGCACCCGCCACCAGCGATGAGCAGCGCCGGCAGGAAATCCGCCAGCGCCTTGAACAACTCAGGGAACGCCTACGGAACAATAACTGAGGCGGATCATTGAGAACCGCCCATGGAAACGACCATCGTCGAGACCGGATCAGTTAGGGTAAAAGTATGAAGCACGTACCGAAAACCTACAGACAACTCCAGCGGCAACTGGAACAGGCGAGCGACTATGAGCAGTGGTGTGAAGCCGCTACCGCGCTCGACGACATGGACGGCCTGCTGGCCTGGCGCGAGCAGGAAGAAACCGGAATGCTGCATGAAAGCCTGATGCGCAAGCACATGGGCCTTATGAACCATTGTCAGCGAAATGGCGATGCCCGTCGTTTGATCCGAATCCTCCAGGAAAGTCTCTATCGCCACCTCGGTGAATTATCCAACCCCGATCTGTACACGGTGGCACGCAGCGGCACCAACCGGTTGGTGGGTGAATTCCTGAAAGCGGTCGAGACGTCCATGACATTCATTTGCGCCCACCCTATTCCAGAGGTCACATCCGCCCGTAAGCTGAAAATGTTTCGGGACGCCGAGCGGGTCTATGGCCGACCGGCCCTGATGCTCAGTGGTGGGGCAGCTTTCGGTATTTACCACATAGGTGTTACCCGGGCGCTCTGGCGCCAGAATTTGTTGCCGGATGTGATGGCGGGTTCGAGCATGGGAGCCATTGTGGCCGGCGCCATCTGCACCCGCAATGAGAAGGAACTGGCGGACTTTTTCAACTACCCAGAGCGCACCCATCTCAACGCCTTCCGCTGGCTTGGCCTCAGGGAAGCCTTGAGGGCCGGACATGTCATGGATCCCGGCCAACTGCAGGAACATCTGCAGCACAACCTCGGCAGCGTCAGTTTCAAAGAGGCATACAGACACAGTGGCCGTACCCTGAATATCTCAGTCTCCCCTACCCGCACCCAGCAAAAACCAAGGTTGCTGAGCTGGCTGTCCTCACCGGAGGTTCTGGTGGATTCGGCGGTAATGGCCTCCTGTGCGGTGCCGGGCATCTTTCCACCGGTGACCCTTCGGGCCCGGAATTCAGACGGCGACAGCGACAGTAACGTTTCGTACATGCCCACCGAGAGCTGGATGGATGGCAGCGTACATGGCGACCTGCCACTCATGAGAATGGCCCGCCTGCACAACGTCAACAAAACCATTGTAAGCCAGGCCAATCCCCATGTGGTGCCGTTTATCAGTCATCATGACCAGAGCGGCCTGCTCGCCTGGGCCAAACGGGCGGCGGTTTCCCTGGCCCATGGCCAGATAGCCACCGCGCTTGAACTTACCCGCCAGAGCCCGCACCCTGGCATCATCCGCCCCCTGATCGAGCAAGCCCACGCCATGACCAGCCAGCAATACCTCGGGGACATCAACATTCACTTCCCGCCGAAACCCTCCCTTTACCGAAAGGTGCTGGCTAACCCCAGCCCTGAGGACCTGGCGATGTTTATCCATCTTGGGGAACAGGCCACCTGGCCGCGGCTGGCAATGATCAAGGATCAGACCAGGATCAGTCGGGCATTTGACCGGTGTATCAGACAACTGGAAAACAACCTGGAAAAAGAAACCAGCCGGGAGTCAGGGCACTAACCCCGCCTGGCGGCTATTCCTGCTCATACTCCCGCACCAGCGCCTGCAGAAAATACAGCCCGGCGGAGCTCAGGAAACAACGGCTGGCGCCGGCGCGAAACATGAGGTTGCGTTTATCCAGGTAATCCAGAGCTTCCGGCACGCCTTTTTCAAAGCGGGCCGCCCTGAGAATCTCCTGATATTCCTCATCGCCCGCCAAAGCGGTGAGATCCTGCTCATTCAGCCCGGCATCCGGGCGACCAAGGTATTCCAGATCCCGGCCGCTGCGGGCGAAATAACGCCCGATCAGCAGAAGAATTACCTGCACCCGGAAGGCGTTCTCATCGTGTTCCTCGTTTTCATCGTCACTGCTTTCCTTGAGAAAGAAAAACGCGCCGGTTTCGTTAAACACCAGTTCGCTGCCCAGGTGTTCGTAGAACGTCCGGAAATGGGACAGGTGGTTGTACAGCAGGTTGTAGAGCGGGTTCGCTCGAAGCTCGGAACGGTTGCTGTCCCACACATCACGCACGATCAC
>JAXHUV010000109.1:0-7716 GCA_034189445.1 Pseudomonadota bacterium | reverse complement strand
AGACTTCAGCGACACCATGGGGCATGCCGGCGCGCTGGTAAGACGGCCCGACGGCATCCTCGAAGGCGCGGCCGACCCCCGCAGCGACGGTTCGGTCGCGGCGCTTTAGTGTCCCGTCTGGAACTCCCGGTCAGCCGACCCTGCCCTGGCCTGCCTGTGCGCCCTGGGTCAGTCGTGAGAGCTGGTCCAGGTCGGTCTGTACGCCGGACGTCTCCCGGATTCGCGCCAGAATTTCCCGCTTCAGCTCGATAAATTCCGGTTCCAGCTTCATATCCTGATGGCGACGATCAGGCAGGGGGACTTCATAAATGCTGTCTATCCGCCCCGGTCGAGGTGCCATCAGCACGATACGGCTTCCCAGGTAAATCGCTTCTTCCACATCGTGGGTGACGAACAGGATCGTGCTCTTCTCCAGTTGGTGGACATGGCGAATCAGGTCGTGCATCACCTCCCGGGTCTGGGCATCAAGGGCACCAAACGGTTCATCCATCAGCAGTATGTCCGGCCTTGGCATCAGCGCCCTGGCAATAGCCACCCGCTGCTGCATACCCCCGGACAGCTGGCTGGGATAGGATTCGGTAAACGCCTTCAGGCCCATCAGGTTGAGCAACGCATCCGCCCGACCGCTCGCTGCTTCCACATCCGACTGGCTGTAGACGGTGTCGGAGATGACCTTGAGCTGGCGACAGAACTTGATGTTCTGCATCACCGTCATCCACGGGTAGAGGCTGTAGTGCTGGAACACCATGGCCCGGTCGACACCCGGCCCGTCTATCGGCTGGTCATGGAGCAGGATCTCACCATCACTGTGGGTTTCCAGACCCGCGAGAATACGCAGCAGGGTAGATTTCCCGCAGCCGGACGCACCGACAAACGTGATGAATTCATTAGGCCGGATCTCCAGGTTGATGTCGCTCAGCGCCTGAATGATCTGCGACCGGGTCTCAAACTGCTTGTCCACGTGCCGGATACTGATGCAGGAGTTATCCATGACTCACCTCTTCTGCCAGTGGAATGCGCGACGGCCGGCCCAGCGGAACGCCTGATCGGTCAGCAGTCCGATCAGGCCGATCAGCAGGATGCCGGCGAAAATCTTGTCGGTGTGCATGTAGCGCTGGGCTCGCAGTATCGCGTAGCCCAGGCCGGAATTGGCGGCCACCAGCTCGGCCACCACCAGGTAGGTCCAGGCCCAGCCCACGGTGATTCGCAGGGTATCGAGAATCGCCGGGCGGGCCGACGGCAGGATCACCAGCCGGATCAGTTCAGCCCGGTTGGCACCCATGGTCTGGGCGGCCTCGATCTGGGCCATGGGGACCCGGCGTACATCCTCGGCCACCATCAGCACCATCTGGAAAAATGTGCCGATAAAGATAATCAGGATCTTCGAGCTTTCGGCAATCCCGACCCAGAGCATTACCAGCGGGATAAAGGCCACCGCCGGCATGTAGCGAATAAAATCGATCAGCGGCTCCAGCGTCGATTGTACCGGTCGGAAGGTGCCGATATAGAGCCCCAGCGGCAACGCAATCACGGCTGAAATCAGAAACGCCGCCATGACCCGATAGGTGCTGATCCCGATGTCGGTCAGCAGGCCGTCGCCGTTCCACCAGCTCCAGATCCGCTCGACCACCTGCCCCGGCCCCGGCATGAATAACGGGTTGGCCAGACCAGCAGCGGTGTAGAGCCACCAGATCACGAATGGCGTGCACAGGCCGATGGTGGCCAGGATCACCGAGGTCCGTCGTGGCAGATCGCCACGGATGACCCACCAGGTCGACTTTTTCCGAGCTGGCCGCAGCGGTGCCTTGACCGCTTCATAGGGAACTTTGGCGTTCATAGTGAGGACTCCTCAGTAAGTAATACCGGCGCAGTGACGGGGCTCATGAGTGATACTCCGGAAAACGACGGAGTGTCCGCCAGAACGCGATGTCATGGTTGGGCCAGAGGTCGGCACCGGTCTCCCCGGCCACTGCCTTGAGTTTGCGGATACTGTCGATGGCCAGGTCATCCCGATCATGCCAGCACAGTCCAGGTGCAATTTCATCGGTAATGTTTTCGGTCAGGTCGGCGGCGTCCCCCGCGAGAATGACCGGTGCACCCTCAGGCAGTTCGATCATCAGCGACATATGCCCGGCGGTGTGTCCCGGGGTATTGATGGCGCGCAGTCCCGGCACCAGGTCGTATTCGTCCTGCTGCAACCGCCACCGGTAATCACCGGCAAAATCGTCCGCAAAATAAGCGTTATCGGCAGGCTCCCGGGCCGCATGCAGCTCGTCCTCGTGGACATGGACCTCCGCCCCGCACACATCGCACAGGCCACCCGCATGGTCAAAGTGAAGGTGGCTGAGAAAGACCACATCGATGTCTTCCGGGGTCAGCCTGAGGCGGGCCAGGTGAGCTGGCAGGCGCTGCTCTTCTTCCATGCGCGGCGGCCCCATGGGAAAGTCTGCGGGCCCGTACCACTTTGCCAGTGCGGCCGTCGTGTTGAGCTTGTGGTAATCGCAGCCCACATCAAACAACACCCGGCCCTGCCGGGTTTCAATCAGGTACGCGAGAATGGGCGCTTCGATGGTCGTGCCCTGCCCCCGCTGACGGGTCGAAAAGGATTTGTCGTAGCGATGGGTGGCAGTGAGCAGCGGCCACAGTTTCAGCACCTGGGTCATGAACGCATCTCCAGCCCGAATTCGTGTCGGACGGCCGCCGTAATGCCGTTCACGGTATCGTCCGCGAGCCTCTGGCCAATCGCCGCGCTTGATCCCTTGGCTGATGACAGCACCCCGGACGGCGGCACCCACTCGGTGCGCGTGGGGTACATGTCGTAGGGTGGAAAATCCGCCGGTGGATCGTTGGGGATCTGATCCAGCGCGACCAGGTGCGGATGGTAATGCAGCATCAGCGAAGTCTCGATCACGGCCGCGTGCTCCAGGGCAAAGCCCGGAAAACCGTCCGGGAAGATGTCCTTCAACGTCTGTTCCTGACAGAAATCCCAGGTTTCCAGTCGCATCACCTCAAGATCGCAGGCCGGTCCGAGTTCGCGCAGGGCCAGTTGAATGCCCTCGGTCACAAACCACTGGTTCTCGTAATGCCCCAGCACCAGGACCAGCCGCTTGACCCCGTGCCGGGCAAACTCCCGCACCGCATCCTGCACCAGGGCAATGAGGGTCCCGCCGTCCAGGCTGGTGGTGCCACAGAAGTGCTGGCCGCCGCCGCACTTGGGCTGGGACTTGTAGCCGTAGGCCAGGGCCGGCGCCACGATGCCGCCCACCCGGGCCGCCACATCGGCGCTGAGGGCGGTGGACAACAGGGCGTCAGTACCCAGCGGCAGGTGCGGACCGTGCTGCTCGGTGGCCCCGCAGGGCAGGAAAACCACCGCGCCATCGCTCACTTTCTGGCGGTAGTCCACCCAGTTGATCTGATCCATGTAGACTGTTGTCATTTGTTGCTGCTCCTCATCAGTACCGCATCAAGACCGCATCAGCGCCGGCTCCGGCGTTTCCGGCCAGGCCGCCATGATGGCCGCTATGGCAACCAGTGCCGCACCAAGCCATTCCACTGGCCCCAGGGACTGGTCGCCCAACCAGGCGGCAGAACACACCGCCGCAATCAGTTCGAACACAATCAACACGGCCGATTTACCCGCCTCCAGGTGACTGACGCCATACTGTGCCGCCAGGGTTGCCACCAGCAGCCAGCCCACCGCAAACGCCGCCACCAGCAGCCAGCCGCTCAGCGGAAGCGCCGGCAGCGACTGGTCGGTGAATCCGCACGCCAGCCAGGCAAACAGGGCGCTGCCGATGAACGCGGCGAAGGTTTTACTGGCCATTGGAATCTGATCCGCGGCCCGGGTCGCCAGATTATTCAGGGCAAAACCCAGGCCCGCACTCAATGCCAGCCAGTCAGCCCCGGCCAGAGGTCTGATCACTTCCGGTCCCACGCCGAGAGTAAGCACGATGCCGGTCATGGCCAGGGACAATGCCAGCCAGCGCAGAGCGGTCACCCGCTCGCGCAACCACAGCCAGCCTCCGAGCACGGACCACACCGGCGCCAGATAGAACAGCAGCATCACCCGCACCAGGTCATCGGCGAGTGACAGCGATGACACCAGGGCCGCATTGGCCCAGCCGCCGAACCCTACAATCGCCAGCAATCCCCAGATCTGCCCCTGCCAGCGGGCGCGCTGGCTGAACACCAGCGGTACCGAGAGCACGCCGATCAGGCCATAGCCGGCCAGCACCATGGGCATGCCGCTGAGTCCCATGGCGGCGAAGCCGTGCAGCGGAATCCAGCTGGTGCCCCACATTACCGTGGCGATGATCAGTACCCATTCCGCCCGGATCATCAGCCACCCATCCAGGAGCCACCGTTGGGGCCCAGTATCTGTCCGATGAAAAAACTCGCCTCCGACGACAGCAAAAAGCCCACCGCAGCCGCCACCTCCTCAGGCTGACCCAGACGGGCGGCGGGAATCGCCAGTTCCCGGGCGATCCATTCCTCGCTCATATGTTCGACAGAGACCATCGCAGTCTCGATCGGTCCCGGTGCGACACCGTTTACCCGGATGGTCGGCCCGAATTCCCGCGCCAGGGACCGGGTCAGGCCAATCACGCCAGCCTTGGCGGTGCAATAGGCCACATAGTCTTCACGGCCGATAAAACCCAGGTCCGATGCCACATTGACGATGCAACCCCGGCCCGCCTCGGCCATGCCTTTCAGCGCATGCCGGCAACAGCGGTAAACACCGTCCAGATCCACCGACATGACCCGGCGCCAGTCCTCCTCGCCAGTTTCCGGAAACGGCTTTTCAAGGATCAGTCCGGCGTTGTTCACCAGCCCGTCCAACGGCCCGTCAGCGGTGACTCGCTCAAACATCGCGGCCACCGATTCGGCGCTTGCGACATCGGCCTCAATGGCTTCGGCCTCACCGCCCTGCTGGCGAATCTGCTCCACCAGCACCCCGGCAAGATCGTGCTGCTCAAGGTGATTGACCCACATCCGGGCGCCGGCGGCGGCCAGATAAAGCGCGGAGGCCCGCCCGATACCCGTGGCGGCACCGGTCACCAGCACGGTCTGGCCCGCCAGCGCGTTAGGGCGCATCAGTGCATCACCTCGCCGTGGCTGACAACCAGAGCCTGTCCCGTGATGGCTGTCGACAGGGAGCTGCCCAGAAACAGAAACGTGCCGGCCAGGTCCGCTGGCGTCAGCAGTTCCGGTACAGCCTGCGCTGACAGGATCTGGTCCAGTTCATCCTGCTCGCTGCGTCCGCTGGCCGCCGCCAGGCTGCGCAGGGACATCATGGCCGCGTCAGTTCCGACCCAGCCCGGGCACACGGCATTTACCCGGATGCGGCGCTCACCAAGCTCCCAGGCCAGGGCGCGGGTCAGACCGATCACCGCGTGCTTGCTCGCCACGTAGGCGGAGAAACCGCCGATGGCGCTGAGCCCCCAGATTGACGACTGATTGATGACACTGGCCCCGGCGGGTAACAGGGGCAGCAGAGCCCGGGTGAGCCGGACCATGGACACCACGTTGTTATCAAGCTGGCCCTGCCAGCGCTGATTAGCATGCGCGGACACGTCGTCCAGCGCCGTCGGCTGTTCGATACCGGCATTGTTGATCAGTACGTCCACCCGGTCCCACTGTTGTCGCAATTGCGCAACACCCGCGGCTACAGACGCATCATCGGCCAGGTCCATCGGCAGGCCGCTGACAGTGGTCCGGGAGGCCAGTTCGGCGACCGTTGCGGCCAGAGCTTCCCGGTCGCGATCCAGCAACACCAGCTCCGCCCGCTGATCGGCAAAGGCCCGGGCCAGACCCTGTCCGATGCCGCTGGCCGCGCCGGTAATCACTACCCGGCGTCCGCTGAAGTCCAGGTCCTGCATGGTCATACCGCCGTCAGGAAAGACACCCCAACGGCGCCGTAAAAATTGTCGGCCCGCTTGGGTGAGTCATCGAGCACACCGTAATCATCACTGATCACCCGGCGCAGGCGATGACGGTGGAAACTGGTCAGCAATTCCCGCATCGGGACGACCTGGCGATAGCCGTCGCCATAGAGCTCGGCGTGCAGCGCGGGCAGGCGGTACCAGGGGGCGATCGGCTTCTCGTGGTGAGCATTGTGGTAGGTGAAATTAAGCAGCAGCAGATTCAGCGCCGGCCAGCGCACCGACACCAGGTTGCTGAAGGTATTGCTCTGTTCGTAGGTGCGGTCCCGCAGTTTGTCGGCAGGAATATCGCCCTCTTCCAGCACTGCGAACGCGTCGTAGGTGTGCTGGTAGGCATCGGTAAAACGCAGCACGGTGATCATCAGCATCCAGGCGACGGTGTACAGCACCAGTGCCTTCAGCGACAGCCAGCCCAGCAGCGCAAACGCGGCCGCCCGAATCACCAGAATCATCAGCACGCGGCCCCGGCGGGCACGCTGTTTTTTTGTCTGGCCGATAAACGGCATGGCAATGACGTAGCCGTGCATGATCAGCTCAACCGCCGGTATGTAGGCCCATTCCAGGGCAAGAATCAGTTTGCGGGCCCAGCCCGGCAGCTTGTTGAAAAACGCCTTGCTGTCAAAGGTGATCACGTCAGCCCGATCCACATGATGGCGCATATGCTTGTGACGCAAATCCTTGAAGTCGGCGTAGCAACCGCCGGTCAACCAGCTGAAGAAGGCACCGGCCCGGGCGTTATGACGGGCTTCGCTGAACACGGCGGTGTGCGCAAACTCATGGATCAGGTAGGCACTGATAATCAGGGCATGAGCCAGCAACAGGGTGCCCAGCAGGTTCACCGGAATACTGTCGGCCAGCAGCATGGCGATCCCCGCTCCATAACCGAGCACTCCGTAGGCCATGGCAGCGCCGTTCCACAGCACCCCGTCAGCATGTCGAAAAAGCGGCTTGGACATAATTCCTCCGGTCGGAAAACGGGCGGACACCGACATGTCCGCCAGGTCGTTTTACTGGGCGATTGCCTGCACGAGGCTGGCGTCGAAGGTATCGGCGAAGTCCGGGATCATCGGAATCTGGTCGTTCTTTTTCAGCAATCCGGCGATCACCGCACCGCTGCCATAGAACGACAGGGTGTCGTCCGACTTGCGGAAGTTCCTGGGCATCTCATCGAGGGGGATGTTGTAGACGCCTTCCATCTGGGCGATGGCTTCGTCAGCACTCACGCCGAGCACCTTACCGATGATGTCGGCGGCCTTTTTCGGGTGCTCCTTCATGTAGGCCAGTCCGGCCAGATACCCCTTGATGATGGCGGTTATGGCGGCCTGGTGTTCACTGATTATGTCCTCGTTGAAGACCAGAACGTCGGTGATCAGGCCCGGGGCGTCCTTGGACGAGTACACCACGTGGAACTGCTTGCCATCGCCCATCCCGATGATTTGGGAGACGTTAGGTTCATAGGTCACGCCGATGGGCAGGCTGCCGGAGGCCATGGCTCCGGGAATGGCTTCCGGGGTCATGTTGACGGCCTGGATGTCTTTCTCACCCATGTCGTTACTCTGCAGGGCATAGGCGAGCAGAAAGTCCGACGGTGACAGCGGGTTGTATCCGACTTTCCTGCCCTTGAAATCCTTCACAGATTTGATGGACATGTCCGCCACGATGGCGTCGCCGCCGTCCGAGAAGTCAATCGGCATGACCACCTTCTGGCTCAGTCCCTTGGCAACCGAACCCACCACCTGATCGTAGGTCAGCATGCCACCATCGACTGCTCCAC
>JAXHUV010000108.1:0-7734 GCA_034189445.1 Pseudomonadota bacterium | reverse complement strand
GGCCACCGAACTGCGCCTTACCACCCAGCGGCTGCTGGGTAACCAGGCTGTAGGAGCCGGTGGAACGAGCGTGCATCTTGTCGTCGATCAGGTGGTTCAGCTTCAGGATATACATGTAGCCAACCGTCACCGGGCGGTCGAACATGTCACCGGTGCGACCGTCGTACAGCATGGTCTGGCCCGTGGTGCTCATTCCCGCCAGCTCAAGCATACGCTTGACCTCGGCCTCCTTGGCACCGTCGAACACCGGCGTTGCCATGGGTACACCGCCACGAAGGTTGTGGCACATCTCCAGGATTTCCTTGTCGGACAGGGAATCCAGGTCCACCTTGAATACTTCGTCGGAATGATTGTAGATCTCATCAAGCAACTTGCGTAATTCAGCCACCTTGCGCTGCTCGTCCAGCATCTGGCTGATACGTTCACCCAGCCCCTTGGCAGCCGCCCCCAGGTGAGTCTCAAGCACCTGACCTACGTTCATCCGCGAGGGCACACCCAGCGGGTTCAGAACCACGTCAACGGTGTTGCCGTGCTCGTCGTAGGGCATATCTTCAATCGGCATAACCGAGGAAATAACACCCTTGTTACCGTGACGGCCGGCCATCTTGTCACCCGGCTGGATACGACGCTTGATAGCCAGGTAAACCTTGACGATCTTCAGTACGCCCGGCGCAAGGTCGTCGCCCTGCTGAAGCTTGCCTTTCTTGTCGTCAAAGCGCGCTTCGTGCTCTTTCTTGCGGTCTTCCAGACCCTGCTCGGATTTCTCCAGCAGCTCGTTCAGGCTCTCGTCTTTCATCCGGAGCTTGAACCAGTCGGAACGCAGCAGCTCCGCCAGGTAGCTCTCTTCGAGCGTGGCGCCTTTCTTGAGGCCTGGCCCACTGATCACTTCCTGCCCTTTCAACGCACTGTTCAGGCGCTCGAAGGTTGCACCTTCAACAATCCGGTACTCGTCTTTCAGATCCTTGCGATACTGGTCCAGCTGCTCTTTCTCAATGGACTGGGCACGCAGATCTTTTCCGATACCGTCGCGGGTAAAGACCTGGACGTCGATAACGGTGCCGCGGGTGCCAGTCGGCACACGGGAGGACGTGTCCTTAACGTCGGACGCCTTCTCACCAAAGATTGCTCTCAGCAGTTTCTCCTCCGGCGTCAGCTGGGTTTCGCCTTTCGGTGTCACCTTGCCTACCAGAATGTCGCCGGGGCCGACTTCAGCACCAATGTAAACAATACCGGACTCATCCAGTTTGGACAGCGCACTTTCACCGACGTTCGGAATATCTGCGGTAATTTCCTCGCTACCGAGCTTGGTGTCCCGAGCCACACAGGTCAGTTCCTGAATGTGGATAGTGGTCAGACGATCTTCCTGAACCACTTTCTCGGAAATGAGAATGGAATCCTCAAAGTTGTAACCGTTCCAGGGCATGAACGCGATGCGCATGTTCTGCCCCAGGGCCAGTTCACCCAGATCGACGGACGGTCCGTCGGCCAGCACGTCGCCACGGGCGATCACGTCGCCTTGACGCACGATCGAGCGCTGGTTGATGCAGGTGTTCTGGTTCGAACGGGTATATTTTGTGAGGTTGTAGATATCCACCCCCGCATCGCCCGCTTCGGTTTCCTCGTTGTTAACACGAACAACGATGCGTGAAGCATCGACGCTTTCGATGACACCACCACGACGCGCTGACACACACACACCGGAATCCTGAGCAACGGTCCGCTCAACTCCAGTGCCCACCAGGGGTACCTGGGCCTTAAGCGTCGGAACCGCTTGTCGTTGCATGTTCGCGCCCATCAGCGCCCGGTTGGCATCGTCGTGCTCCAGGAACGGGATCAGGGATGCAGCGACCGACACCACCTGGCGCGGCGATACGTCCATGAAGTTGACGCTTTCCGGCGGAGTAACGGTAAATTCATTCTGGTGCCGAACGGTAACCAGCTCGTCGGTCAGGCGCTTGGTCTTTTCGTCCATGGCCGCACTGGCCTGGGCGATGACGTAGTTGCTTTCCTCAATGGCGGAGAGGTAGACCACTTCATCGGTTACCACGCCGTTCTCGACTTTCCGGTACGGACTCTCAAGGAAGCCATAGGAGTTGGAACGGGCGTAAGTCGCCAAAGAGTTGATCAGACCGATATTCGGACCTTCCGGCGTCTCGATCGGACACACACGACCATAGTGGGTCGGGTGAACGTCACGAACCTCAAAGCCCGCTCGCTCACGGGTCAGACCACCGGGACCCAAGGCAGAGATGCGACGCTTGTGCGTGACCTCGGACAGCGGGTTGTTCTGATCCATGAACTGGGACAGCTGGCTGGAGCCGAAGAACTCTTTAACAGCGGCAGCTACCGGCTTGGCGTTAATCAGATCCTGCGGCATCAGGCCTTCGCTTTCAGCAAGGCTCAGGCGCTCACGAACCGCACGTTCAACCCGCACCAGGCCAACGCGGAACTGATTTTCAGCCATTTCGCCAACGCAGCGAACACGACGGTTACCCAGGTTATCGATATCATCCACATTGCCCTGACCGTTACGGATATCGATCAGGGTCTTGAGCACATCGATGATGTCTTCGTGGGTCAGCGTGCCTTCACCTGTGCTCTCTTCCCGACGCAGACGACGGTTCAGCTTCATCCGGCCAACCGCGGACAGGTCGTACCGCTCTTCGGAGAAGAACAGGTTGTTGAACAGGTTCTCAGCCGACTCCTTGGTGGGCGGTTCGCCCGGGCGCATCATCCGGTAGATTTCAACCAGTGCTTCAAGCGGGGTTCGGGTCGGGTCGATACGCAGGGTGTCGGACATGAACGGACCGCAGTCCAGATCGTTGGTATAGAGGGTTTCGATATCCTTTACACCCGCATCCAGAATCTTGGCGACCACCTCTTCGGTGAGCTCGGCGTTACACTCAACCAGAACTTCCCCGCTGGCCTGATCGATCATGTCCTTGGCCAGAACTCGCCCGTACAGGTATTCGGTCGGCACCTCAAGCTCGTTGATGCCGGTTTTTTCCAGCTGCTTGATGTGTCGCGCGGTAATCCGGCGGCCTTCCTCGACGATCACGTTGCCGTCATTGTCCTTGATATCGAAGGTCGCGATGTCGCCACGCAGACGGCTCGGCACCAGTTCCAGTTTGCACACTTCCGCGCCCAGGCTGAACTTACTGGTTTCAAAGAAAATCTCGAGCACCTGCTCGGAGCTGTAACCCAGGGCACGCAGCAGAATAGAGGCCGGCAGTTTCCGACGACGGTCGATACGAACGAACACGGAGTCTTTCGGATCGAACTCGAAGTCCAGCCACGAACCACGGTAAGGAATCACCCGGGCAGAATACAGCAGTTTGCCCGAGGAATGGGTCTTGCCCTTGTCGTGATCGAAAAACACACCCGGAGACCGATGGAGCTGGGAAACAATAACGCGCTCGGTACCGTTGATAACGAAGGTACCGTTCTCGGTCATCAGGGGCATTTCGCCCATGTAGACTTCCTGCTCTTTAATGTCCTTGATCGCCTTATTGGACGATTCCTTATCATAAATGATAAGGCGGACCTTCACCCGCAGCGGAGCTGCATAGGTTACGCCCCTGAGCTGGCATTCCTTGACATCGAAAACCGGCTCGCCGATACGGTAACTCACGTACTCGAGCGCGGCATTGCCAGAGTAACTGACAATCGGGAATACGGATTTGAATGCTGCGTGAAGACCGGTTTCCCGGCGGTCTTCAGGAGCGGCGTCCATTTGCAGGAAGTCCCGGAACGAATCCAGCTGAATAGACAGCAAATAGGGGACGTCCATCACGGAAGGCAATTTACTAAAATCTTTGCGAATCCGTTTTTTCTCAGTGTAGGAGTAAGTCATCTGCATTCCCCAGCTTTAGACCTGATACCTGGTATCAAGAAGCAACCATTGTTCTGCTTCGGGGCCGAATTGCTCGGCTTATCGCGCCGTCTTGAACAAGACTCTGGCTGTAGGTTACTGATTCGACGTCAACCTGCAATTGCTCACCAGACTCTATAGCATATACAACAGAAAAAGGCCGGCGGCCCAAGGCCACCAGCCTGCCCATGCTTAATGCACGGTGTCGATCAACAGCCGACTCTTACTTGAGCTCAACAGAAGCGCCTGCTTCCTCAAGCTTCTTCTTGGCTGCTTCAGCGTCGTCTTTGCTAGCGGCTTCCTTGATAACGGAAGGAGCGCTGTCGACCATTTCCTTGGCTTCTTTCAGACCCAGGCCGGTCAGTTCACGAACGGCCTTGATAACGTTTACTTTCTTCTCACCAGGACCGGTAAGTACAACATCAAACTCGGTCTGCTCTTCAGCAGCGGCTTCGCCACCACCAGCTGCAGCCGGCGCGGCAGCAACGGCTGCAGCGGCAGAAACACCGAATTTTTCTTCCATTGCTTCAACCAGCGCAACAACGTCCATTACGCTCATTTCAGCAATTGCGTTCAAAATGTCTTCGTTAGACAGAGCCATGACTTTCTCCCAAAAATATAAAAATGGTGTTCAACAGAATCAAGCAGCTTCTTGCTTCTGGTCGCGAACTGCCGCTACGGCACGAGTCACTTTCGAAGGAACTTCGTTCAGTGTCCGTGCCAGCTTGGTAATCGGTGCCTGTGTGACTGCGGCCAGCATTGTCAGCGCTTCATGACGTGTTGGCAGCTTGGCAAGACGATCGATCTGGTCTGCACCCATCAGCTCTCCGCCGACGGCCAGTCCTTTAATCTCGAACGCTTCTTTCTCTTTGGCAAAATCCTTCAGCAGACGCGCTGCAGCGCCCGGATCTTCCATAGAGAATGCCAGAATGGTCGGGCCGACCAGAGCTTCGTCAATGCACTCGAACTCAGTACCACGAATCGCGATCTTCGCCAGGTTGTTACGAACAACCTTCAGACGCACGTTTTCGGCACGAGCTTTGGCACGAAGCGCCGTCATGTCACCAGAGGTAACACCACGGTAGTCAGCCATAACCACGGACAGGGCACCACCGGCAGTCTCGTTGACTTCAGCGACGATCGCTTTCTTGTCTTCGAGTCTAATTGCCACTGGATTTCTCCTCGATTTCGCCGGGTTGTCCCGGCAAACCCACATATACCCCTCGCGGGGCTCCTAACGGTGTTTGGGTTCAGAGAGAACGTCTTCACACCGTCTGCGCAGGCATTGCTTTAACCCTTGCAGCACTTCCAGTCAGGCCGGAAGTGCTTCGGGGGCCTGCGGTCTTTGACAGCCTTGGCTTCCGCCCAGACTACAAAGCAACCATCGATCAAAGGATCAAATAGCAAGACCGCTCTGATCGATAGCAAGGCCAGGACCCATGGTCGAAGAAATGGTGATCTTCTTGAGATACACACCTTTCGCCGACGACGGCTTGGCCTTTTTCAGATCTGCCAGCAGAGCTTCAAGGTTTTCCTTGATGTTCTCGACAGAGAATTCAACATTACCCAGCGGAGCGTGGATGATGCCGTTTTTATCGGTGCGGTAACGGACCTGACCGGCCTTGGCGTTCTTGACCGCAGTCTCGACGTCGGGCGTCACAGTACCCACCTTCGGATTCGGCATCAGGCCACGGGGACCGAGAATCTGGCCCAACTGACCAACAACACGCATGGCGTCCGGAGTGGCAATAACCACGTCGAAATCCAGGTTGCCTTTTTTGACTTCATCCGCCAGGTCATCCATGCCCACGATATCCGCACCCGCAGCCGTGGCTTTCTCGGCGTTGGCGCCCTGGGTAAACACGGCAACGCGAACGGTTTTACCGGTGCCGTGGGGCAGAACGGTGCTGCTGCGAACAACCTGATCGGATTTACGTGCATCAACACCAAGGTTGACGGCAACGTCGAGAGATTCTTTGAATTTCACGTTCTGGCCCAGCTCAACCAGCAGCGCAACTGCCTCGTCAACAGAGTAAGAACGGCTGGCGTCTACTTTTTCACGAATAAGCTTTTGCCGTTTGCTCAGCTTTGCCATCTTACAGGCCCTCCACGTTCAGGCCCATGCTGCGGGCTGTTCCTGCAATGGTTCGTATCGCTGCGTCCATATCGGCTGCAGTCAGATCCGGCTCCTTGGTTTTGGCGATCTCTTCAAGCTGCTCACGGGTCACGGTACCAACTTTGTCGGTGTTCGGACGACCAGAGCCACTCTTGATGCCAGCGGCCTTCAGCAGAAGCACCGGTGCAGGCGGAGTTTTGGTAATAAACGTAAAGCTACGATCACTGTAGACGGTGATCACTGTCGGAATCGGTAGACCAGGCTCCATGTCCTGGGTCTGGGCATTAAATGCTTTACAGAATTCCATGATATTCACACCACGCTGACCCAGTGCCGGACCAACGGGGGGACTCGGGTTGGCCTTACCGGCAGCAACCTGAAGCTTGATGTACGCTTCAATCTTCTTTGCCATGATAGATCTCCTATGGGTTCAAACGCCTTTCAGCTCCCCGTTTTTTTACAACTGCCAAGTGCAGACACAAAAAGCCCGCGTCGCTTAAGCGCGCGAGCTTTCAGCTTTGCCGCTGCTGGTCAGTCTTTTTCGACCTGCCCAAACTCCAGCTCTACCGGGGTTGAGCGACCAAAAATAAGGACAGCAACCTTGACCCGACTCTTGTCGTAGTCAACTTCTTCAACCACACCATTGAAGTCCGCAAACGGCCCCTCAACGACGCGAACAACCTCACCCGGCTCAAACAGAGTCTTCGGCTTCGGCTTATCGGCACCAACCTCCAAGCGACGAAGGATCGCTTCCGCTTCCTTCTCGGTAATCGGTGCCGGCTTATCCTTGGTACCGCCGATAAAGCCAAGGACTCGCGGAGTATTTTTCACAAGGTGCCACGTCGCATCATCCATTTCCATCTGGACCAGTACGTACCCGGGATAGAACTTGCGCTCACTCTTGCGCTTCTTCCCCTCACGCATTTCAACGACTTCCTCGGTCGGAACCAGGATTTCGCCGAAACGGTCTTCCATCTCATGCAGCGCAACGCGCTCCCTGAGAGTGCGCATCACCTGCTTTTCAAAGCCAGAATACGCATGAACGACGTACCAGCGCTTAGCCATTGCCCACTCCTGTTAACCGATAAACCCGGCGACCAACCAACTGATCAGCGAATCCATACCCCACAACAACAGAGCCACAACCAGCACAAACACCACAACAATTGCTGTCGTCTGCACGAGCTCGGGCCTGGTGGGCCATACCACTTTTCGGATCTCTACTCTCGCTTCCTTCAACAACGTCGCAAAGCGACGACCACGGTCGGTTTGAAGGGCAACAATCGCTGCCACAATTGCAAGGCCTACAAGAGCCAAAACCCGATACAGCAGAGACTCGGCACTAAAATACTGATTCCCCACCACACCGATGGCAATCAGAGCGAAAACAACCAGCCATTTCAGGAAATCGAAGCGACTGGCTGACTGAACGGCTTTTGACTCCATAGGAATCAGCTTATGTATCCGGATGTTAAAAAATGGCAGGCCAGGAGGGAATCGAACCCCCAACCTGCGGTTTTGGAGACCGCTGCTCTGCCAATTGAGCTACTGGCCTGCACCGAAACAACTCAGCGCACTTACTCTCGAGTCAATTACTCGATGATCTTGGAAACCACACCGGCACCCACGGTACGACCGCCTTCGCGAATCGCGAAGCGCAGGCCATCTTCCATGGCGATCGGATTGATCAGGGTAACACTCATCTTCACGTTGTCACCCGGCATAACCATTTCCACGCCTTCCGGCA
>JAXHUV010000107.1:0-7759 GCA_034189445.1 Pseudomonadota bacterium | reverse complement strand
CCTGCCGGCCACTCCCAGCTCAGAAGGCAATCAGGAGGAGCTCTATGACAGCTCGAAACGATATCCTGAACACCATCAACGAATGGCTCCAACCCGAAAACTTCCAGGACTACAGCCCCAATGGCCTGCAAGTAGAAGGCAAATCCGAAATCAACACCATCATCTCCGGCGTAACCGCCTCAAAAGCCCTGATCGAAGCCGCCATAGAAGCAAACGCCGATATAATCCTCGTCCACCACGGCTACTTCTGGAAAGGAGAAGACCAACGAATCCAGGGCATGAAACGCGAACGCTTGAAACAACTCCTGGACAACGACATCAATCTTGTCGCCTACCACCTCCCGCTGGATGACCATCCCGAATACGGCAACAACCGTCAGTTGGCGGATATTCTCAATATCAAGAATCCGCGCCCGTTAGGCGGTTTGGTCTGGGAAGGCGAGCTGGAAGAAGCAATGTCCCCCGAGAAATTTGGGCTTCACATCGCCAGACAGCTACACCGTGAACCGCTCTGGGTTGGCGAAGGTCCTGCTGCGATCAAACGGGTAGGGTGGTGTACCGGTGCTGCCCAGGGATTCATTAACACTGCTCTGGATGCGGGGCTTGATGCCTACATCAGCGGTGAAATCTCCGAGCCGACGACGCACACCGCCAGGGAATGTGGTATCCACTATTATGCTGCTGGTCATCACGCGACCGAACGTTACGGCGTTCAGGCTCTCGGAAAAGCGCTGGCGGAGGAGTTTGGCGTCACCCACAAATTCATCAATTGCGACAACCCGGTATAGAGGCGAACAGCACTGAAGTCAGAACGAGCGGGTTAGGATGTGCTTTCCAAAACTGTGCGGAGCCATGGATGGCGGAGCTCAAGCGCCACATGGACGTGCCGCAAGGAGCGGGTTTTGGAAAGCACATCCTGGCCCGCTCCTGCACAAAAGTTAGCAGTCTTGAAAGGATATAGCAGTAATCAGGCCTGCCGAGCCTTATCACCCTTCTTGAGCCCGAAGTCCTCGGCAAGCGTCCCGGAATCCTCCGGATCCGTCCTCGGCGCATAATCCCGTGGCGGCTCGGAAGCGTCCTCGTGAACCTCCTCCAGGCGCTTCCTGGATGTTTCCTGCGCCAACTCCTCCATCCAGTCCTCATCATTGCAAAGACGGTTGGCACCGCGGGCCATGTGCTGGTTCACATCGCGGTAGGCATCGTTGAAACGGCGCAGCAGATGGGCCGACTCCATGAAATGCTCATTCACCTGGGCCTGGTAGCGGGTATATTCGCTTCTCAGTTCCTCAATCCGCTGTTCCGCCCGGCGCTGCCGAAGCGTCGCCCCCTGCCCGGAACGGCCAACAAATACCCCGATGACAATGCCAACAACCAAAGCGGCAATCGCTGCCAGAATCAGGTTTGTCATATGCTGTGTCGCCCTTTTACCTAGAAGTGAACCAAGCCCCTGTTACCCGAGTATAACGCCCCAGGCGCCATCATCCCATGATTGTGGCCTGCGCCAATCGTCGTATTGCCGTCCGGCAGCATTGAATTCGGCAGACTGCCAGGCGGCCAACGTGGCGAAAAATCGCCAAATGCGAGACAATGCGGCGCTTGAATTGACCATCAACTTCCGGGAAAACCCTGATGACAGCTGCGATATCCTTCGAAACCAGTGCGACCATGACCCCCTGGCAACGTTACCAGAAGGATCTTGAGCGCCCGGATTTCCAGCAGGACCCGGCCCAGGAAGATGCCGTCAGGCGCCTCCAGTCACTGTACGACAAACTGGTGGACGCCGAAAGGGATCGCAACAAGCCCGGGGCCAAACTTTTGCGCAAGCTCAGGAAAGGCAGGGAAGAGCCGGTCAAGGGCCTGTATTTCTGGGGTGGGGTAGGCCGAGGCAAAACCTACCTGATGGACACCTTCTACGAGTCGCTGCCCTTTGATCGCAAGATGCGGGTTCACTTCCACCGTTTCATGCAGCGGGTTCACAGCGAGCTCAAATCGCTGAAGGGCGAAAAGAACCCACTGGAACGGGTGTCCGGAAAATTTGCCGATGAAACCCGGGTTATCTGTTTCGACGAATTCTTCGTATCAGACATTGGCGACGCCATGATCCTCGCCACCCTGATGGACGGCTTGTTCAGTCGCGGCGTCACCCTGGTGTGCACCTCCAACATAGCACCGGATGGTCTGTACAGGGATGGCCTGCAGCGGGCCCGGTTCCTGCCGGCCATTGAGCTGGTCAAAAAACACACCGATGTCGTCAACGTGGATGGCGGGGTAGACTACCGGTTGAGATCCCTGGAACAGGCGGAGCTGTTTCATACGCCGCTGGACGAAGCGGCGGATGTCAGCCTTCACAACAGCTTTGATGCCCTGGCGGTCGAGGCAGCCAAACACAGTAAAACCATGGAAATCAACGGCCGGAAAATCCCGGCCAGGGCCCACGCGGACGACGTGGTCTGGTTTGATTTCAAAGCCGTCTGCGACGGCCCCCGGAGCCAGAACGATTACATTGAAATGGCCAGGCAGTTCCACGCCATCATCGTCAGCAATGTGCCTGTTCTGGGCAAGGACAAAGACGACCAGGCCCGCCGGTTCATCAATATGATTGACGAGTTCTATGATCGCAACGTTAAAGTTATCATCTCGGCGGCCGCGCCCATCACCGAGCTCTACACCGGTGGCCGCCTGAGCTTTGAATTCGAACGCACGGAATCCCGCCTGCTGGAAATGCAGTCCCGGGAATACCTCGAGGCACCACACAAACCATAAAAAATAAAACAACCCCGAGTAGGTCTGAGTAGGTCGGATTAGCAAAGCGTAATCCGACAAACACAGGCCCTCACGGACAAAGGCCTGCAAAACCGGGCAACAAAACTGTTTTCTTTTCGTCCGTGAGCGTCCGTGGCAAAATCCAATAATCAGAGCCCCGACTCAGAACAACAACTCAGAACAACAATGGAGCAGCCTTCCGATGACAAGAAAAATACATCAATGGCAGCGTTGGGCCAAATTACCGCTGGCGGTGGCAGTATCGGCGGGAATGTCTGGCCAGGTATTTGCCTATTCATTCAACATCGGTGAGGTGGATGCCCAGTTCAATACAACGCTATCGGCGGGTGTGGGCTGGCGAACGGAAGATCCGGACAGGCGGTTGATTGCACCCGGTAACCAATTCCTTCCCGGAGAAGAAATTCCGAATGTTGGGTCGTCCTCCAACAACTATGATGACGGCAACCTGAACTTCGAAAAGGGCGACACCTATTCAAAGATCGTCAAGGGCAACAGCGAACTGTTTCTTGACTATGCGGTGGATGGCACCTACCTGACACGAGTCGGCGGCTTGCTTAGCGGGCGTTACTGGTACGATTTCGAGCTGAAAGACGAAAAAAGAGCGGTTGACCCGGTGGGCCAGCGTCGTGAACTGAACGAGGATGTGAGCGACAACGCCTCCGGCGGTGAGATTCTTGATGCCTATATCTTTACCGATTGGTGGTTCGGTAACGTTCCTGTGAGCGCTCGCTACGGTAAGCAGGTTGTCAGTTGGGGCGAAAGCACCTTTATTCAGGGTGGCATAAATATTATCAACCCGTTTGACGTGCCAGCCCTGCGGGCGCCGGGTTCCGAGCTCAAGGATGGTCTGTTGCCGGTGGAAATGTTCTACACATCCGTTGGTGTGACACAAAACGTCACTGTCGAGGCGTTTGTTCAGACCGATTGGGAGAATGTACGCCCTGACGACTGCGGAACTTTCTTCTCCACCAACGATTTTGCAGCCGATGGTTGTGGTCCGGTATTGCTTGCAGGTGATCTTCCCGACTCCGTGGCGCTTGAAAGCGGCCTGTATGCCCCGCGTGTGGGCGACAAGGAAGCCGATTCCAAGGACCAGTTCGGTGTTGCCGTCCGCTGGTTTGTCCCGGAACTTAACAACACTGAATTCGGCCTGTATTACATCAAGTACAACAGCCGGCTCCCTTATGTCAGTGGTGTAGTCAATAACCCCGCGGCCCCCGCTGGTACTCAGCTCAATGACCCGGCCAAGCCCTTTACCAGCCTGCCCAGCTACTTTATCGAGTACCCGGAGAACATCAACCTTTATGGTCTCAGCTTCAATACCACCACCCCGGGTGGCTGGTCCCTGGGCGCGGAGTACAGCTTCCGCGACAACCTGCCACTGCAGTGGAACGCGTTCGACCTTATCTTTGGTGGTTTACAGGCCCGGACCGACCTGGACGGCAGTCAGACACCACTGAGTTTGCTGGAACGCCAGCGTCTTGCTGAAGCCGGTGGCAAGAATCTGGCGGGCACGGAAGTCTCCGGCTTTGATACATTCAAGGTGTCCCAGGCACAATTCACGCTCCTGAAATTCTTCGACCAGGTAATGGGCGCAAACCGCCTGACGCTGGTAACCGAGTTTGGCGCAACCTACGTGCACGATTTACCGGATGAAAGTGAGGCCCGGTTTGGTCGCTCGGGTACCTTTGGTATCGGTCCCATTCCTCTCGATACTCTGGGTGGAGCGGATGTTTGTCCCGGCGCCAACCTCAACGCAAACTACTGTAACAATGACGGCTTCACCACGGACTTCTCCTGGGGCTATCGTAGCCGCTTCGTGTGGAGTTACCTGGATGCCTTCTCCGGCATCAACCTGTTTCCACAGATTGCCTGGAGCCATGACGTACAGGGCTTCAGCCCTCAGCCAGGCGGGGCATTTAATGAGGGCAGCAAGGCCATTGGCCTTTCCATGGAAGCGGTTTACCAGAACAGCATTACGGCGAACATTGGTTACACCAACTTTTTCGGCGGCAAACCCCATAATGAGCTGACCGACCGCGACTTTATCAGCGCGAGCGTTTCCTACTCATTCTGAACCTGTAACGCATTCGTTAACGAGGGGATTTCGATGAAAATAAACAAGAAATTACTGGCCACCGGCGTTCTGGCGGCGAGCCTGTTTGCCGGCCAGGCCTGGGGGGCGGTTTCCGCCGAAGAAGCGGCCAGGCTGGGTAACTCGCTGACACCGATGGGTGCGGAAAAAGCCGGTAATGGCGGTGCCATTCCGGCCTGGACCGGCGGCCTGACGGCCCCGCCGGCTGGCTACGGGAATGATGGAATCTACCTGAATCCATTCCCGGACGAGCAACCTGAATTCACCATTGATCAAAGCAATGTTGACCAGTACAAGGACAAGCTCTCCCCGGGCCAGGTCGCGATGATCCAGCGCTATGATGACTACTTCATGCCGGTGTATGAAACCCATCGTACCGCCACTTATCCTCAACGGGTTATGCGGGAAACCATCGAAAACGCGACAGAGGCAGAGCTGATCAAGGATGGCAACGGCCTGGGCAACTATCGGTCTGCCACGCCCTTCCCGATTCCCCGGAATGGCCTGGAGGTGATCTGGAACCACATAACCCGCTATCGCGGTGGGTCCGTGCAGCGCAACGTTGGCCAGGTAACCCCGACAGAGGGAGGGGCCTTCTCGGTGGTGAAATTCCGGGACGAGCTGACCTGGCGCACCTACCTGGAGGATTATGAGCCGGGTATGGATCCCAACGTACTGTTTTACTTCAAACAGGCGATCACCGGCCCCGCGCGGCTGGCTGGCAACGTGCTGCTGGTGCACGAAACCATTGATCAGGTTGCAGAGCCTCGCCGTGCGTGGGTCTATAACGCCGGTCAGCGTCGCGTTCGTCGCGCGCCCCAGGTGGCGTATGATGGCCCGGGCACCGCCTCGGACGGCATGCGTACGTCCGACAACCTCGACATGTTCAACGGTGCTCCGGATCGTTACAACTGGCAGCTGATCGGCAAGAAGGAAATGTACATTCCCTACAACGCCTACGAGCTGGTCGATAGGAACCTCAGCTACAACCAGATTATCAAGGCTGGCCACATCAATCAGGAATACACCCGGTATGAGCTGCACCGCGTGTGGCATGTCCGGGCAACCTTGAAAGATGGCGAGCGTCATATCTATGGCCAGCGAGACTTTTACATTGATGAGGACTCCTGGCAGGCGGCCGTCATTGATCACTACGATGGCCGCGGCGAGCTCTGGCGCGTTGCTGAAGCACATGGAATGCAGTTCTACGACCAAAATGTGCCCTGGTACGCCTTTGAGGCTCTGTACGACCTGCTATCCGGCCGCTACCTGGTACTTGGCTTGACCAACGAAGAAGAGACGCCGTACGAGTTCGGTATTGAACGTCGCTCCAGGGACTACACGCCGGCGGCATTGCGCCGCGCCGGCACCCGGTAACCCTCTAGCCTTCGGCCGGACTGGTGTTCGCTGACGGCTGACGGGGTAGCAGCCGTGTTTCTGTCTTGGTGGAGGCAAGTTGCTCAAGGCTACCCGGCTTGAGATTGCCAACCACGCTGCGGAAATCGTCGTCGTAGAACGCCAGGTTATTGTAATGAATCATGGCCCGGATCTCTTCGACGTAGGCTTCGCCGCGTTCGGAGTATCCGCGCAGACCCTCGGCAAGCGCCAGGCCGGAAAGTGGGGTATTGTTACGGCGGTCCTTGAGCCGGATATCCCGCAACAACTGGTAGCTGGGATGGCGGTTCAGGTTCTGGATATAGGCCCGAACCGACCGGTAAGGCGAAGGGAAGGTCGCCACTTCATGGCTGGCGCCCTCGGCACGACCGAGGGGAACCAGCCCGCAGCCTCTGGAAAAACACCACTGGCCGAACAGGTTATTGCCCCTGGTCGCAAAGCGGGAAGTGCCCCAGGCGGATTCATTGGCGGCCTGGGCCAGGATCAGGGAAGGTGGAATCACATCAAGGCGCTTGTGCAACAGGGCAAGCTGCTCATCGCTCCCGGGCTCGGCGTCCACTCTTAACCGCTCGGACTGCCGGGCCAGCCAGTTATACTCCTTGCTGGTCAGGGTTTTCCTGGTCGCGAGGCTGTCGAGGTAGTCGCGCTCAATCAGAATCCGGGAGTTGGCCAGAACAATCCTTGGGTAGAGAAACGAAAAGAAAGCCGCTTTTTTCTCAGTGCTATCCCGGTACCCTGAGAAGTCCGGGAGGTCGTTATTGGCCCAGGCCGGCAAAGGCGGCAGCGAGGATAAGGCGGGCTCGGAACGGCTCTGGTCAAAGCTCGCCCGTGGTGTATAAAAGCCGCCCCCGATCGCAAATGCAACCAGGGGGGCCACTAGCAAGACCGCCCGTGTACCCGCAGACATAAAACCTCTCGTTAACGTCAATATAACAACGATTATAACAGGTTATACGAGAGTGTCCGCCCGTTTCGGAAAACGCCGGAATCAGAAGAAAATCTTCATGCCCGCCATAATGCCTTCATCGAGGTTGACATCACCGCCCCGGGGGCTGTCCAGCTCGGTATTCAGGTAGCGATAGCCGGCAAAAACCTCGGCATTGCGGATAACCCGGTAGCTGCCACGCAACTCCAGGTTGGTCATGTCGTCGGAATCGCCGAATGACAGAATGCTGGGGGCGTAGTGCAGGGCGCCGGTGAAAGACAGGCCAGGAACGTCCGGGATATTGACAGTGGCAAAACCACCCAGACCCGCGGCACCGCCATCCAGGCTGTCATCATCCCAGCCGATACCGCGCAGACCAAGGCCGGCCGTAGTGGGAAGATTGCCAATGGCCGTGCGGCCCTGGGCGTGGAAGTCCACATTGGCAATGTGGCGGCTGCCTTCGTGATAGGTATAGCCGCCGCCCAGCTGGACGTCGTCATTGGGACCAAGGAAATTCACCTGCCCCTTCACGGAATTGCTGGTCAGGCTCAGGTCCATAT
>JAXHUV010000106.1:0-7918 GCA_034189445.1 Pseudomonadota bacterium | reverse complement strand
AAATCAGCAGTGCCTTGTAGGTCTCCTTTTCGGTGCGGATATGGGACATCTCCACAACCACCCAGCCCAGCGGCTCCCCCGGATCCGACATGGGCTGGCGGGCGTCCGGGTCGGGCATGCTCTCGGTCATCGGACCCCGGAGTAGGACGGGGGTGATAAAACGGGTGCTGTTTTCCCGGGATATTCGGGTTGCGTGCTGGTCGTTAAATTCGTCGGATTTTACCGTCTCGGAGCTTCCCGGCCCGGTGTGGAGCAGGCGCGCGCCATCACTGCCAAAGAAGGTAATGGAACGCACGTCCTGTTCTTCCAGAAGCGCATTGGACAGGCTGCCGAGCAGGCTTCTATTGGTGGTAAAAAGACCGTACTCGGAACCCGCCGCGAGCTGACGTGAGAGTGACTCGCCACGATCCTTCAGGAGGCTTTCTATATTATTGACCCAACTGTAGGTGAAGAACAGCCCCAGCATCAGGGTTGTCAGCAGGGTGGGAACCAGCGTTACCACCAAAACCTTCTTGCGAATGCCCCAACGTCGCATACCGAGTTCCTGAATTATTGCTTTTGTCCGCATTGCAAAGCGGAAAACGTCCGTGTCAAGAATAGTCGATCCGGAACGGGATAACAGTGGTATCAGCCCCGGCGGCACCGGAAAATTCCGTGGCGGATATAGCCGCCAGTCATGGATATAGCGAGAAGCTGTATTGGGAGACCGGAGCGATAACGCGTATCATGCCAAAATAAAAGTGTACCACAGGGTTCTCATATGCATTTTCCCACCATTGAAGATTATATCGGCCACACTCCCCTGGTTCGCCTGCAGCGTCTCCCCGGTGAGACGAGTAACGTGATTCTGGCCAAGCTGGAGGGTAATAACCCTGCCGGCTCGGTGAAGGATCGCCCCGCTATCAGCATGATTCAGGAAGCAGAGCGTCGGGGCGAAATCAAACCGGGCGATACCCTGATCGAGGCGACCAGTGGTAATACCGGCATCGCCCTGGCCATGGCGGCCGCGATCAAGGGTTACCGTATGGTGCTGATCATGCCTGCGAACATGAGTGAAGAGCGTCGGGCATCCATGCGCGCCTATGGTGCGGAGATTGTCACGGTCACCAGGGAAGAGGGAATGGAGACCGCCCGTGATCTGGCGCTGAAAATGGAAGCGGAAGGCAAGGGCAGGGTGCTGGATCAGTTCAGCAATCAGGACAACCCGCTGGCACATTACCGCACCACCGGTCCCGAGATATGGGAACAGACCGGGGGCCGCGTCACCCATTTTGTCAGCTCCATGGGCACTACCGGCACCATCATGGGCGTCTCCCGTTACCTCAAGGAGCGCAATCCCGATATTCGCATCATCGGGCTGCAGCCCCAAGAGGGCGCTTCCATCCCCGGGATCCGGCGCTGGCCCGAAGCCTATTTGCCGAAAATCTACGATGCCACACAGGTAGACCAGGTACTGGACATTGGCCAGGAAGAGGCCGAGAACACCATGCGGGCCCTGGCTTCCGAGGAAGGCATTTTCTGCGGCGTATCCTCCGGAGGCGCAATCGCCGCCGCGCTCAAGCTTTCGCGGCAGGTTGAAAACGCCATCATCGTGGCCATTATCTGTGACCGCGGCGACCGCTACCTGTCCACCGGTGTATTTCCCGGCGCCTGAATTCGTTTTTACCAAGAGACCCGAGTATGAGCAGACGACGCAGGAAGGTTCTTCCGAAAGAGCCCGTGCGCTGTGAGATTGCAACCCTGAGTCATGACGGCCGGGGTATCGCCCGTCAGGATGGCAAAACCCAGTTCGTGGATGGAGCCCTGCCGGGCGAAACGGTGATGGCGAAACTGGTGTCGAGCCGAAGCAGGTTCGACGAGTTGCGCACCGAAGAGGTTCTGGAGGCCGCGCCGGATCGCCAGACGCCTTCCTGCGAGTTTGCCGACCTGTGTGGTGGCTGTAGCCTCCAGCATATGAGTGGCGATGCCCAGATTGAGTTCAAGCAGAACACCCTGCGGGAGCATTTTGCCCATTTCGGGGGCATTGAGCCCGAGCAGTGGATTGAGCCGCTGCGTTCGGAAGAGAGTCTCGGCTATCGCCGCAAGGCACGCCTTGGGGTTCGTTACGTCAAGGCCAGGGAATCTGTACTGGTGGGGTTCCGGGAGAAGCGCAACAGTTTCCTGACCGACATCAATCGTTGTGTGGTGCTGGATCCACGCATTGGCGACCGTATCCTGCCCCTGCGCAACATGCTGCATGACCTGGACGCCTACAGCCGAATCGCCCAGGTGGAAGTTGCCTGTGGCGATGATGTCGCAGTGATGGTGTTCCGGAACATGGATGATCTGTCGGCTGGTGACCGGGAAAAGCTCATCGCCTTTGGCCAGGCCCATGATTTGCATATCTACCTGCAGCCAAAAGGGCCCGACACCGTGCATCGGATCTGGCCTGAATCATCCGGCAGGGATGATGAACGGCTGAGCTACAGGCTGGATGAGTTCGGACTGACCATGAAATTTCATCCCATGGACTTTACCCAGGTCAATGCAGGCATCAACCGCGCGATGGTACACAGGGCCGTCGAGTGGCTGGATGTCCAGCCGGGAGAGCGTGTCCTGGATCTGTTCTGTGGTCTGGGCAACTTTACGTTGCCGCTGGCCCGGCGAGGAGGGCAGGTTGTCGGCGTGGAAGGAGACGAGACCATGGTGGTACGCGGTCGCGAAAACGCGGAACTAAATAGCCTGGACAATGTCGCTTTCCACGGTGCCGATCTGCACGGAGATTTCACCGCCCAGAGCTGGGCGAAGGAGGGGTTCGACAAGATCCTGATTGATCCGCCCCGCTCCGGTGCCGAGGAGATCTGCAAGTACCTGACCGCCTTCGGTGCCCGGAAGATTGTCTATGTCTCCTGCAACCCGGCCACCCTGGCGCGGGACGCTGGCGCCATGGTGGGCAACGGCTATCGCCTGGTGCGCGCGGGTGTGATGGATATGTTTCCACACACCACCCATGTGGAATCCATCGCGTTGTTCGAGCGGGATTCCGGCTGACGATGGTGTGGGCAGTCGGGAGTGGCTTCGGAAACCATCAGGAATAACAAGACCGATATGGTAAAAGTTCGCGAAGACTACGCAATGACTGGCGACGGCCAGGTGGATATTGAAGCCTGGGTCCACCAGATTGCCTTGCAGACACAACTGGACGACCTGGGTCAGTTCCGCCGGGCCTGCGAGAAAGCGGCCGAAATTGATCTCCAGGCGTTCCGGGAAGACCGGCTGTGGGCTCCAGGGTTCAGCAGTTTCCGTATTGGTATCGAGACGGCCCAGGTGCTGGCGGAACTGCACCTGGATCAGGCCAGCCTGGTGGCGGCGATTCTCTATCGCGCGGTGCGGGAAGAACGTGTTCCGCTTGAGACTATCCGCAAGGAGTTTGGCGGCGAGGTTGCAGGCCTGATTAACGGCGTACAGCAGATGGCGGCCATTTCGTCCATCCACCATCCACTGAAGGGCAACGTCCTGGGCCAGAGCGAAGGCCAGTTGGACAATGTCCGCAAGATGCTCGTCACCATGGTTGACGATGTCCGGGTTGCCCTGATCAAGCTGGCGGAGCGCACCTGCGCTATCCGGGCGGTCAAGAATGCTCCGGAAGAAAAACGTATGCGCGTTGCCCGGGAAGTGTTTGAAATTTATGCGCCGCTGGCCCATCGTCTTGGTATTGGTCACATCAAGTGGGAGCTGGAAGACCTGTCCTTCCGCTATCTGCACGGTTCCGCTTACAAGAAAATCGCCAAGCTGCTGGACGAAAAGCGCCTGGATCGTGACGGCTACATCAGGCGGGTGGTTGAAATCCTGCAATCTGAACTGAAAGCCTATGGCATTGAAGGTGAACTGTCCGGCCGTGCCAAGCACATCTATAGCATCTGGCGAAAAATGCGTCGCAAAGGCATTGATTTCTCCCGGGTCCACGATGTCCGCGCTGTTCGTATCCTGGTGCCGGAAGTGCGTGACTGTTATGCCGCCCTGGGCATTGTCCACACGTTATGGCGCCACATTCCGAACGAGTTCGATGACTATATTGCCAACCCGAAGGAAAACGGTTACCAGTCGCTGCATACGGCGGTGATCGGGCCGGAGGGCAAGGTCATGGAGGTCCAGATCCGCACCCACAAAATGCATGAGGAGGCGGAACTGGGGGTCTGTGCCCATTGGTTATACAAAGGTACGGATAAAGGCAACAAGTCCACCGGTTACGATGCCAAGATCAACTGGCTGCGCCAGGTGCTGGAGTGGCAGGAAGAACTGGGTGACCTGTCCGGGCTGGCCGACCATTTGAAATCCGACGTGGCTTCAGACCGGGTGTATGTATTTACGCCCGAGGGCCATGTTGTGGGTCTTCCCCAGGGCGCAACGTCGGTGGATTTTGCCTATCGGGTTCACACCGAGGTCGGCCATGCCTGTCGTGGTGCGCGGGTGAACGGGCGTATTGTCCCGCTGACCTATCCGCTGAAAACCGGCGATCAGGTGTTTATCCTGACCTCCAACAACCCGGCCCCCAGCCGCGACTGGCTGAACCCGAGCCTTGGTTACATCCAGACATCCCGGGCCCGGGCCAAGGTCACGCACTGGTTCAAACAGCAGGATCGCGACCGCAATATCGCCGATGGCCGCGCCATCCTCGAGGACGAGTTCAGACGTCTGTCCCTGAATGATGTGGATCTTGGTGAGCTTGCGCGCAAGGTCAATTATCACAGTGCGGAAGACATGTTTGCCGCCACGGGGGCCGGTGACCTTCGCCCCACTCATGTCGCCAATGTGGCCCAGCAGATGCTGGAGCCCAGGTCCGAACAGCTGGATCTGAAACTCAGCACACAGCGCCGCAAGCTCTACGATACCGAATCGGATATCCGGATACTGGGCGTTGGCAAACTCAAAACCCAGGTCGCGAAATGCTGTAAACCATTGCCGGGTGACGCTATTGGTGGCTACATCACGGTTGGCAGGGGTGTTACGGTACATCGTCAGGACTGTCTGACCTTCCTGAACCTGCGTGAGTTCGAGCCCAACCGGATCATTGAGGTGAGCTGGGGCGGTCGGCCGGCGGCGGTCTATCCGGTTGATATCGAGATTGAGGCCTATGACCGCTCCGGGCTGCTGCGGGATATTACCCAGGTACTGTCGGCTTCAAAGAGTGATGTGCTATCGCTCAATACTCTGAGCAACAAAGGCGAGAACACGGCTACCATGACCGTGACCGTGGAGATTTCCAGCCTGGAGCAACTGGCGCGGTTGCTGGCGCAAATTCGCAACCTGCCCAATATCATTGATGTAAGGCGTAAACGCGGATGAGCTATACCATCGAGGATCTGAAAGCCCTGATGGCCCGGCTCCGGGATCCGGAGACCGGCTGTCCCTGGGATACCAGGCAATCCTACAAGACCATCGTGCCGCACACACTGGAGGAAGCCTACGAAGTCGCCGATGCCATTGAGCGTGAGGATTACCCGCATCTGAAAGACGAGTTGGGAGACCTGCTGTTGCAGGTGATGTTCTATGCCCAGTTTGGCCGGGAAGATGGCCATTTCGATTTTGATGGTGTGGTCGATCATCTGGTGCGCAAACTGGTGCGCCGCCACCCCCATGTTTTTCCGGAAGGCACCCTGGAAAGCCGTATCGACCCGGATAACCGGCCCGATGAGACATGGATCAAGGAAAGCTGGGAGCGCATCAAGGCCGAGGAACGGGCCCTGAAGCCAGCACCGGAAACCAGCGCCTCTGTGAGTCGGCTTGATGGCATTGCCCGCACCCTGCCAGCCATGGCCCGGGCCGAGAAGCTTCAGAAGCGGGCGGCCCGCCACGGCTTTGACTGGCCGGATATCGGTCCCGTCTTTGACAAACTCCAGGAGGAAATCGGCGAGCTCAAAGAGGCCTGGGAAGCGGCGCAAACCGGTGCCGGCGACCCGGACGCCGTTGAGGATGAACTGGGCGACCTTCTGTTTGTCTGTGTGAACCTGGCACGGTTCATGAAGGTTAATCCTGAGCAGGCCCTTAATCGAACCAACCACAAGTTCGATGCCCGTTTCCGGGCGATTGAACGTGTGCTTGAGCAGGAGGGCCGCGACATGGACGAAGAGTCACTGGAGGCGCTGGATGCTGTCTGGCAGGCGGTTAAAGGCGTGGAGCGGGGAGGAAACGGGGACTGAACAGGGCGGATCAGTATGTACAATCCGTTACCAATTTTCTTGCCCCCGGACCGACGGCTTCGTCTAAACTTTCGGCAATGAATGCACAGTTTTCGTGCACCGTGCGCCATCGGTAAGAAGCAGGAGTGAAGGCACCATGAAAATCAAGGATCTGGTCAACTACTGGGATAAGCATGCACGTGGCCGGCTTACCCGAGACGCCTATTTCATCGCGTTGTCCGACCAGCATCACAAGCACCTCGAAAAGCTCGCGGCGCTGTACCCGATGAAGTCATCTCAGGATCTGATGCGGGATCTGATTTCCGCGGCACTGGACGAAATGGAGGCCAGTTTTCCGTATGTACAGGGCGCCAGAGTGGTGGCGTATGACGAAGACGGTTTCGAGATTTACGAAGACCAGGGCCTGACTCCGAAGTTCGTCAGCCTGAGCCAGAAGCACATCCGGCGCCTCAAGGCCCGCCAACTGGAATCCGTAGCCTGACGAACGGGCAGCCAACGCTTGCCCGTCGTTACTTACTTATCCTTCCCTTCCAGTTTGTCCTTCAGCGGGCTCTGGCGAACCAGATCGTCCAGAGCCGCACCAATCACATCGTTCAGAATATCGCTCTCACTGCGGTCCGGGTAAAGTTCCGCCAGTGCGGCCACGCGTGCGGCATCTTCCAGCGGCAGACGCAGGTTGTACTCGTGGCCAGGTTCCACGGGCTCTTTTTGCTGTTCCCAGTATTTGGGTAAATCAGTGACCTTCATGATAACTCCTTGCAGCTACAGGCTTGAATCGCCAATAGACTTCCTTGGCTGTTCCTTAGTATCGTAAGTTTAACTCGCTTCCGTCAATTCAAAAGGACGCCATTGTGACTGAGCTTCATCCCGAACTCCGAGAAAACGTACGAATGCTGGGCGAACTGCTGGGCCAGAGCATACGGCGGTATCCCGGACAGAATTGCTATGAGCTGATCGAGGAGATCCGTGCGGCTGCCAAGGCCGATCGTCGCCAGGAAAGCGGTTCCGGCCAGCGGCTGGTGAATCTGCTGGGCAAGCTGAGTGATGACGAGCTGCTTCCGGTAACCCGGGCTTTCAACCAGTTCCTGAACCTGGCCAACCTTGCCGAACAGTACCATGGTATCCGTCGCAAGCGGGGCCACCAGTCTGATCTGATGGTCGAATCACTGGGTGAGGTATTTGAACGCCTCAAGCAGGGCAATGTTTCGCCGGAAGAACTGCACCAGCGGGTGGCGGATCTGCGCATCGAGTTCGTGCTGACGGCCCATCCCACCGAGGTGGCCCGGCGCACCCTGATCATGAAATACGATGAAATGTCGGATTGTCTGGCACGTCTGGACCATGACGACCTGATGCCTGCCGAACGGGAGGAAATCGTCAACCGCCTGTCCCAGCTGGTAACGGAAGCCTGGCACACCGACGAGATTCGCCATGAACGGCCAACCGCGGTGGATGAGGCCAAGTGGGGCTTTGCGGTTATTGAGAACAGTCTGTGGCAGGCATTGCCACAGTTTCTCAGGAGCCTGGACACCTCGCTGCGGGACGCCACCGGGAAGGGCCTTCCCCTGCGGGCCTCACCCATCCGGATTGCCTCCTGGATGGGCGGTGATCGCGATGGCAACCCGAATGTTACCCACAAGGTCACCCGCCAGGTCTTTCTGCTTGGCCGCTGGATGGCGGCGGACCTCTATCTCCGGGATATTCAGGCGCTGCGGGCGGAACTGTCCATGTGGCAGGCC
>JAXHUV010000105.1:0-7961 GCA_034189445.1 Pseudomonadota bacterium | reverse complement strand
GATGGCGCCCTCCGGCCCCGGGCGCAGATGTTCAACCTCGGCAGTGACATGCTGTTCGATCTGGATTTTTCCCGCGATGCGTAGGTCGGATCAAAAAAACCACTCCGGGCAAACTGGAAACCAGCACTAACGCCCCATACCCCACACTCAAAGCCACTCCCTGCTCCGCCGGCAACCCTGCCATTGGCCAGAGCACGGCTGCGGCGCCTTCCCGGATACCCCAGCCGGCAACCGTCAGTGGTATGACCATACTCAGCAGCAGAATACTGCCCAATCCGGCAATGATCGCAACGGATTTGGCAGTATCGAGATAGCCGGCTCCCCAGGCCAGGCAAAGAAATACACCAAGATAGCTCGCCAACACCAGTAACGAAGAGCCAAGCTGAACCGGCAATGCCATGCGGTTCAGTAGCGACAGGGACAGATCACGCCGCAGGCGCCCCAGATAATTGCCAATTCCCGTTTTCAGGCCGAGCCGGAGCGCGACAATAACAAAGACAAAGACAACGCCAATGCCTATCGACACCCCGCCATTTATCCACAACCCACCGTTCCACTTACCGATACTCAGCTGCCCGGACCCGAGAAGCCAGCCGACGGCAATGGCAACAACCAGCGCCAGCACCAACTGGCCGGACAGTCGTTCAATAGCCACCCCGTGGACGCCGGACAAACGCTCACCGGCACCCGTGCCATGGCGCCAGGCCCGGTTTACGTCACCAAGGACGCCACCGGGCAGCACCTGGTTCAGGAATGTGGCCAGATAGTATTCCCGGACGGCTACGCCGTAAGCCAGAGCTAACCCGAGCCGTTCTGTGGTGTAGCGCCAGCGCCAGGCAGATAACGCCACCTGAACCACCGTAAGCGCTATTGCCGGTAACAGAACATAAGAGGAAAAACGCGCAAGCTCCTGCCAGAGTGCGCTGGTATCGACCGATCCGACGACGAATCCGATCACCAGAACCGTCAACACCCACCGGGCCGCCGGCCGCACCCGCTTTTGTCGCAGCTCCGTCAAGGCAGCTCCCCGGGTGGCAGGGCCAGCAGATCCAGATGCCGGACAACGACCGTCAGATTGCCCTCTGACAACTGTCGATTTCGAGTGTCCAGCCAGCGGATCAGCCGATCCCGGTCTCCCGGAGACTGCTCAATGGCCGCTTCGGTCCAGCCCTGCATAAGCATCCGCACCAACGTCTGATCCTCGCGGTTTAAAGTCCAGGGGGATTGCGCCAATTCAACCTGGTAACCTTCCGCTTGAAGCAGTTCCTTCAGAGCGCCGGGGGCCTCGGGCCCAAGCGCCGCGCCTGTGCCCTTGTCGCCGTGCTGATGCCGGTTCACCAGAGTCTGAAGCAGCTCATCATCGGGATGACCGGGAGACAACTCAAAATGCCCGGCATAGCTCAGTACGATGAGCATCGCTGATTGTCGGCGCACTGCCGCCTGGCTCAGAGCTTTCAACCACGGCCCTGAAACCAGATCAATCAGGGCGGACGCCGTGATCAGGGCAACCTCCGCAGGCAGATGTTGTTCCATGTTCTCTGGCGACAACGGTACCGTTTTTGTGTCGAACGGCACATCGAGTAAGTCCACCCGCTGCCTGGCCTCGCACAGTAACGCAGTATCCTGATCCACGGCCAGCCAGATCTGCGGCACCAGCAGCCTGGGTGCCAGGAACAGTGCGTTGGAACCACGACCGGTGCCAAGGTCGACAATCCGCATCGGGCGATGGTTTTGATGCGGCGGGCCATCATGGCGGTTGAGCAACCACTGGCTTAACTGATCCGTCAGTTTTTTCGAGCGCGCCCGATGATCTGCTGTCTCCCGGGCCGCCAGCCACTCGCTGGCAAATTCAGAATGCGGATGCGGGTGGGCGGGAAACCTATTGAAGTATCGTAACGCTTCACCAACGTCCCTGGCGGTATCGGCCCATGAGCGAATTCGCCTGGATTCTCTGGCAGCAAGCTTACCGCAGTGGTTGAGCCGGTCCGGATGCTCCAGCCAGCTCCTGATGCAGGCCTCGAGGGCCCTGACATCGCCGGCACAATACTGGACCACCCCCGGCCTTGCTGAGGTTTGGGCAAGGGCGCCGCCATCCGAGGAAATAACCGGCAGACCTTCCACCAGGGCCTCATCAATCACCATGCCATAGCCCTCGTACAGTGAGGGCAGTACAAAAAAATCAGCGTTGCGGTAAAGTTCCGCAAGCCCGGCCTCTTCCACTTCCCCGGCCAGTTCAATCCTGCCTTCAAGCCCGACTTTGGCAATCGCCCGACGCACCTGTTGGCTGTATTCCCGATCACGGCTGTCAGACCCTGCCAGCGTGCATTGCCACGGCAAGGCCCTCAGGTTTTCCAACGCTTCCACCAGTTGGTGTTGGGCCTTTCTCGGCGACAGGTGGGCGACGCACAGTATGCGGGGGCCATTATTTTCAGGGCGCTCATTCCGGGCTTGGTGGAGAGGGGCGGCTCTGGTAACACCCGGCTCAGCGACCCGAATAGCCTCTTCCGGCACATGGTAATCCAACAGCCGGGCGGCCGTGTGTTGGCTGGTGGTGATAACACCCTGTACAAACCCGAGCGACCGCTTTTCGGCCTCAAGAAACCACTGCCGGTCGGCTTCGCCGATGCCGGTTTCGTCAGCAAGGGGATGGTGCACGAGGGCCAGCAGGTTCAGGCGCCGGGCGTGCTTTTCGACGACCTCCGGCAGTCCACCCATGGCCAGGCCGTCCAGCACCACGAAAGCGCCCTCCGGCAGGCCCGAAAGTTTCTGATCCATTGCACTCCGGGCGACCTGATCCGGGCGCGGGAACTGCCCGGGCAAACCACTTACCCGGGCCCTGCAAACGCCGTCGCAAAGGGCCGCCGCAAGTTTGCGGACATACCGGTAACCGCCAGTGTTCTGTTCCGGATCGCCCGGCACCAGAAACTCGACAAATTCCGGTACGTCAGATTCCAGCATGATAGCTGGCCCAGGCAATGTGGGATTCAGAGAGGGTGACTTTCAGGCTGGCAATCCCTTTTCCAGTCTCACCCAGATGCCCTCCGTGAATGGCTGCCGCCATCCGATCGAAGACCAGCTTGGCCATGAACTCGGTGGTGGTGTTCCGGCCTCGCAGTTCCGGCAGCTCGTCCAGGTTCTGCATATTGAATTCGGAGAGAGTGTTTTTGAGAAGCTCGGAAGCCAGGCCAATATCCACGATCAGGTCGTCCTTATCCAGCTGGTAACGCTCAAAGGTCACATCCACCACGTAGGTGGCGCCATGGACCTTCTGCGCCGGACCAAAGATCTCTCCGTTAAAGCTGTGGGCAATCATCATGTGATCCCGGACCGTCAAACCGAACATAGTGTCTCCCTGGCAGGTAATCTTGGGTTATCAATAAACAACGCGATGGCAGAGAGTGTCCCGGCCATCAATCAGAATTCTCGCCATGGATTTCGGCAGCTCATCAAACCGACACTCGCCGGTGATCAGGGCGTCCAGTACTTCGTCCTGAAGCAATTCCAGCGCCAGCACCAGGCGTTTGCGATAGTCCCACCGGGGGGCTCGGGAGGGCACAATCTGGCCCACCTGGCTGGATTTCAGGGTCAGACGACGCGGGTGGAATGCGGCACCCAGAGGCGCGGATACCAGCTGATCCCCGTACCAGCTCATTTCAACGATGGTAGCCTCTTGCCCCGCCAGTCCCAGGGCCGTCTCCAGGCCCGAAGGGTTGCCACTGGCGTGGATGACGAGATCGTGATCATCGGCGGCGGTTTTACTGCTGAAGGTCAGCCCCAGTTGCTCGGCAACCACCTGCCTGTCCGCATTCGTGTCGATCGCGGTGACACGGGTTCCCGGGATGCGACTGGCCAGCCAGGCGACGAGCAGACCAACCACCCCCAGCCCGACCACGGCAATGCGGTCACCAACCGCCGGTGCGCCATCCCAGAGGCCGTTAACGGCGGTTTCCATATTGGCGGCAAGAATCGCTCGCCCGGCGGGCAGACCTTTCGGCAAGGGCGTTACCGCCGACGCCGGAACCCGATAGCGATTCTGGTGCGGGTACAGGCAAAACACCGTTTGCCCTGCCAGCTCTGCGGGCCCTTCAATAACCTTGCCGACGTTGGCATAGCCATACCTCACCGGCCAGGGAAAATTCCCCGACTGAAAGGGTGCCCGCATTGTGGAATATTCACTCCTCGGGACGCGGCCATGGAAAACCAGTGATTCGGTACCGCGGCTGATACCCGAATAGAGGGCCTGAACAGTGACCAGCTCGGATTCCTCCCCACTACCAGGCTCGACCAGCGGCGTTTCCTGAATCTCGCCCTTACCGGCGCCGGTTACCCACCAGGCCCGGGCCATTGTCTCGGTGTTGGAAACATCGGGATCACGTTGCAAGGGAAGCTCCTCTCTTGGCAGTCTTGACACTCTTCACCAGCGCAGTAGATTAGCCTTAAGTCCGACAGGCTGCCAGTAAGCACACTCAAACATATCAACTATAGTCAGTGTACAGGCTGCCATACCTGCAAACCTATACCCTGGAGTTCAGTGATGGATTCGGATGGCCATTCAGCTTCACAGGCTTCACACAGGGTTCCACTAGCGCTGGATCTCGCCTGGGGCTTTGGTCTTGCCGCCCTGCTCTGCCTGGCCACAGGCTGGCTGGTTACTCCGCCAGCTCTTTTCTACTTGCTGGCAGCAGTACTTTACCTGGGTATCGGTGGCTTCGTCATCAAAGCCTGGCCCGCAACCCGGGACTTCGGCTGGGCCAACCGGGCAACCCTTTTGAGGGGTAGCCTGGTGATTGTCCTGGTAGCTCTGGCGCCATTCACCGGAAACCTGACTGACAGCCTCTGGTTGTATGGCTGGATGGCATTGCTGGCACTCATTCTGGACGGAGTCGATGGCAAAGTCGCGAGAGCGACTGGATCCGGGAGCGACTTCGGCGCCCGGTTCGACATGGAGCTGGATGCGCTGTTCATCCTTGGGCTCAGTATTGCCGTTCTGGCACTTGGCAAGACCGGTTTCTGGGTTCTGGCCCTGGGCCTGATGCGCTATGTCTTTGTTGCCGCCAGCCACTTCCTGAATTGGCTGAACGCGCCACTGCCGGACAGTTTCAGACGCAAGACGGTATGCGTCTGGCAGATCGTTACCCTGCTGGTGGCGGTGTTGCCGCCAGTCAATACGCTGTTTGCCAGTACCACGCTTGCAACCGCCCTTGCGCTGTTGGTGTGGTCGTTTTTCCTGGATATTCACTGGCTTTACCAGAGGAGACATCAGCATGATGTTTATTAACCGGAAAACCCTTGCCCGTTCAGCCATTGCCCTGCCTGCGGCCCTGACATTGAGCACGGCGGCGGCCCTGGCCGAGCCCAGGAACTATGTCGTTGATGACGAACACTTCTCGATGTTTTTCGAAATCATGCACATCGGCTACGCTCCGGTGATGGGCATGTTTCGGGACATAGAGGGCGAGTTCGTTTATGACGAGGAAACCAGGGAACTGAAATCCGGCGAGCTGGTGTTCCAGAGTGACAGCGTGTTTACCGACCACAGGAAACGCGACGATCACGTGCGCAGTGATGACTTTCTCGACAGTGAGCAGTATCAGGAGATCACCTTCACGGTTACCGGCTTTAAAACCACCGGCGAGAATACCGGCAAGGTAACAGGCGATCTGGAGCTGCTCGGCCAGACCCGACCCGTGGTACTGGACGTAACTCTTAACAAGGCCGATGTTTACCCCTTCGGTCACGAGGAATACACCCTTGGCATCAGCGCTTCCACCACGCTGAAACGCAGCGAATGGGGCATGACCTACGGTGTCGATCAGGCAATGGTCGGCGATGAAGTGAAACTGCATTTCGGCTTCGAAGCCATTCGGGAGTCCAGACTATTCTGAGTCACCACGGCTCAGGGAAGAGTCTTTCCTCCTTCGGTGGTTTTATACCCAGCATTTTTTCAGTTCGCAAACGCTGTATTGGCGTGTATTCAACGGTGGCCTGTGAAAAGAAAAGCCAGTGCGCCAGATTCAGCACAACTCTTATTGTCTCCGATGTCAGAACAATTTACAGCCCAAAATTCATCAGTCCGGGACTCAAACATCCCGTAACGGGAAGGCAGCGGACGTTGGGGCAGTGTGAACACTTTCGTTTCTGGGCAGCAAACAGGAGCAAAAATGGTATCGCTGTAGGCTGCCAACCCGTTGCAATTTCAAATAGTGTCTGCAATTTTTACAACGCCCACATCAACACTGAAAAAAACACCTGAAATTCAGCAAGATGCAAATTGGCACGTAATTTGCTTTTCAGATAGTACCAGCACGGACAATCCCGGGCGGGTTCGCCCGACTGGCAGCAACGAGAAAACTTCCCGGCTGCGCTGGCGCGATTATGGGTTCATTATCAACAATGAGGTGATCAATATGCGTAATCAAATAAACAGATATATCGGGGGTGCCTTAGCGGCGATGACATTGGCGTTGGGTAGTGTCGGTACTGCACAAGCGACTATCCTTGCCGATGTTGTGTGGGTCGTTGACACTTCCGGCTCGATGGGCGGTGATATCAACCAAGTCAAGAACCGAATTCTCGAGTTTAATACCGCAATGACCGACAATGGCATTGATGCCAATTACGGCCTTGTTCGGTTCGGCGGTACTGCGTCGCTGATCCAGGACATCACCGATTTTACCACCTTCAGTACTTCCGGAAGCCCGTTCGACAAACTTTCGGCCAATGGTGGCGGAACTGAGGACGGTTCTGCAGCGCTTCAAGTGGCGCTGGGGGCGTCTTTCCGTGCGAACAGTGTACAGAATTTCATCCTCGTCACCGATGAAAACGATGATACTTCGTCCAACCGCTCATTACTCAACGATGATCTGGCGGCAACCACGGGTGTCAACGAACTGATCAATGTTATTGGAAACCCCGGAGATGATGATGGCAACTATTATGCGAATCTTGCGACAAACAATGGAGGCAATTTTTTCAATATCCTGGATTTCCGCAATGATCCCGCACCGTTTTTTACCAATTTCGTGAATACTAAGGTGCAAGAGATAATCAATGAAGGCGGCGGCACTCCGGTTCCGGAACCGGGCACATTAGCCCTGTTGAGTATCGGCCTGACCGGCTTGGGCTTTGCCCGTAAACGCAAAGCTGCCTGATTCTCCGATAACAAGGCGTACGGCGATAAAGAGCCCCGGTTACCGGGGCTCTTTATCATTTGGTGCACTCCAGGCATGAATGCGTCTGCCAGCGGGGAAACTGAAAAACTACCTGAAAGATCACTGCACAGCGTTGGCCCCAATACCTGTACAGCGAACCGGAAACGGTCTAAAAGTGGTTGACCAGCATCGACGAAATCAGTATATTACGTCCCCGTTGCAGGACACAGGACCATAGCTCAGTTGGTTAGAGCGCTACCTTGACATGGTAGAGGTCCCCAGTTCGAATCTGGGTGGTCCTACCAATTCTGCAAAGAAAGTCAGTTACTTACGTCCACTGTAAGAACAGGCTTTTTATGCCCGAAACTTCCCTTCTGTCCCCCGCAACTTACCTTCTGTCTAAATTGCCTGCGACTGTCATCTACTTCCGTTTCCCACACCCGGATAAAAGAAGAGCCAGCAGTAGCTGCCCCTTGATTCATGCGTTATAGAAATCCCGATACCAATCGACGAACCGGGCGATACCTTCCTCCACCGTGGTGGACGGCTTGTAGCCGACATCATCAATGAGATCATCCACGTTGGCGTACGTCGCCGGCACGTCACCCGGTTGAAGGGGCAGCAGATTCTTTTGGGCTGTCTTGCCCAACCTTTCTTCGATGATCTCGATGAACCGGGACAGCTCAACGGGGTTGTTGCTGCCGATGTTGTACAACCGGTATGGCGCCTTGCTGGTGCCGGGATCCGGGGTTGCACCGCTCCACTCCCCGTTGGGCTCGGCAACATGGTCCAGGGTCCGGATCACGCCTT
>JAXHUV010000104.1:0-7973 GCA_034189445.1 Pseudomonadota bacterium | reverse complement strand
TGGTCTTCGGCGATGTAGCTGCCGCCAACCGGATCCAGAACCATATCGACGCCACCCCAAGCCGTGACAGCATCAATAAAGGAACCCTCGTTGCGATTCCAGACACCGCTGGCACCCAGTTTGCGGCAGATTTCCAGCTTGGTGTCGTCGCCCGCGGTGGCAAACACCGGATTGCCAAAGGCCGTAGCCAACTGGATGACCGCAGTGCCAAGACCACTGCCGCCGGCGTGCAAAAGTACCCGCTCACCTGGCTTCAGCGCTGCCTCGTGGTAAAGGTTCAGCCACGCTGTTGCGAAAACTTCCGGAATGGCTGCCGCCGTCTCAAGAGTCAACCCTTTGGGTATCGGCAAAACCTGGAGTTCCGGTACAACAACCCGGGTAGCGTAACCTCCGCCCGTTAACAAGGCACAAACCTCGTCGCCGGGCGCAAAGGCGGTAACACCCGGGCCAACGGAAGCAATACGGCCACTGACCTCCAGCCCCAGAATGTCAGACGCTCCCGGCGGTGGTGGATAGACACCCGATCGTTGCATCAAATCCGCACGGTTGATGGCTGTCCAGCAAACCTCGATTTCGACGTGATCCGCCGGGGGCTCCCCCGGCCCTTCCCAGGAATCCCAGCTGAGGTTGCCCCCGGTTACCTTGATTGCTTTGCTCATGTATGACGTCTCGACCTTGCCCATATGGGCACAGGATACCCTATGTTTTTCGAGCATTGCACATATGAGGCATTCAGATTATCAGTCGGTAACATCCCGATTGGAGAGCCAGACGCTCTGGTAGGGTTTCAGGGTGATTGAGCCGGAAAGGTCATTGATCGTCATCCCGGAAATCAGGTCCTGCCAGTGGTCGGTTCCGATCAGGTTGATGTCGCTCAGGACCACCTGCCGCACCTCGTTGCTGATATTGTGAATGCAGAAGATGGACTGGTCCCGGCGCATACTCTGGCGCCAGAAACCAAACAGCTGAAGGCCCAGATGCAGGGTGAACTGGGTGGCGTTCGGGTGAAACGCCGGCTGTTTACGCCGAATGGCAATCAGGCGTTTAAGCTCCTGAAACGCCTTGCTGTGGTGGCTCAGTGGGTCCGCAAGCTTTTGTTCCAGATCATCCAGTTGCCATTGGCTGCGGTTAATGGACCGCAGCCGGCCAGTGTGCTCCACCCGCTCCAGATCGTTCTCAGTCGCCAGCAGACTGTGGATGTAGAACGCCGGAATCCCTTCCAGTGCCAGCATCACGGCGTGAGCGCAGACAAAGCGCTGCAGTTGCCAGTGATCCCGGCCCGACTCCGCCGTGCCCTGAAGCGCATCGTACAGCGCAATATTGATTTCATAGGGCTGGTCCCGGCCATCCGGGGTGCGCCGGTAGGATACCTTGCCACCGAAAGACTCCATGGTGTTGATCAGCCGCTGCTTCTCTTCCTCGGTCAGCAGACCATCCGTCGGCCGCATACCGACACCATCGTGGGATGCAATAAAGTTCAGGTAGGTGGTGCCCATCTGCGCCGGCGGCATGCTCATCAGCCAGGTTTTCAAGTGCTTGCAGTCACCGGTAACCAGGGTATTGATCAGCAGCGGCGGCAAGGAAAAATTATAGATTGCATGGGCTTCGTTGGCATTTCCGAAATAGGTGAGGTTTTCCCGGTTGGGCACGTTGGTCTCGGTGATCACCACGGCATCCGGGCTGTGATGTTCAATCAGCAAACGTAGAATCTTGATCAGCTCGTGGGTTTGCTGCAGATGGATGCAGGGCGTGCCCGGTTCCTTCCAGAGAAAGGCGACGGCATCGAGCCGAAAAATGATAATGCCGTGTTCCAGGTAGCGCCTAATGATGGCAGCGAACTCGACCAGCACCTTCGGGTTGGCAAAATTCAGATCGACTTGATCCTCGCTGAAGGTGCACCAGACATACCGCTCGCCATCATCGGTCTGAACAGGATTGAGGAGTGGCGAGGTTCGGGGCCGCACGACGGCACTCAGATCATCCTTCGGATTACCTTCAAAGAAATAGTCCTTGCCCGGGTCTGCCCGTTTGCGGAAATTCTCGAACCAGCGGCTGCGGGCAGACATATGGTTGATCACCAGATCCGCCATCAGCTTGTAATCCCGGGCAATGCGCTCGATATCCGCCCAGTTTCCGTGGGATTCATTCACCGCCAGGTAGTCCATTACCGAGAAGCCGTCGTCGGAGCTGTAGGGGAAAAACGGCAGTATATGCACCGACGAGACAGAGTCCGACAGGCAATCGCCCAGGAAACAATGCAGTGTCTGCAGCGGCTTTTCTTCCGCCCGCTGAACCGTGTCGGCATAGGTGATCAGCACCACGTCCGATTCGTTCCAGTTGTTCTGGTGCGCAGGCGGCAGAGCCTGGTTGGGCACCAACCCCATGGTGGTCAGCAACTGCCCGGCCAGAAAGTGACAGTCCAGTTCCGGATAAACCACTTCCAGCATGGGAACCAGCTTCGCTTTCAGAGGTTGAGTCATGGCCGGAATTCCTCATTGTCCAGTTCCACCGCCTCCAGCAACTGCTCCTTGATATCCGGAATGGCGCTTGTTACCCGGTTCCAGCTGGGAATAAAGGGCGTATCCATCGGGTTATCCAGGAAATAGGCGCCGGCGCGCATCACGTTCCGGGCGAAGAGTTCCACTGCTTTTTCTTCCTTGTGCCGATCAAACGTCAGGCCATTAATAATGGCGTCGTTCTGGTAGGTCTCCACAAAATCCAGGGCAATGCGGAAATACGAGGCCTTGAGGGTCCGGAATTTCTCATTAGAGAAGATCTCGCCGTTGGTCGCCAGTTTTCGGAACAGGGCCTTGGCGATATCCATGCTCATCTTGGACAGACCCTTGCTGGCATCCTCCGGAGAAAGCTCCTGATGCTTGTGATCGTAGACATCAGCAATATCCACCTGGCACAGGCGGTTGGTGGCGTAATTGCGTTTCATCTCCGACAATACGCCGATTTCCAGCCCCCAGTCGCTGGGAATGCGCAGATCATTAATCACATCCGTACGGAATGAGAACTCTCCGGCCAGGGGATAACGGTAACTGTCGAGGTAATCCAGAAAATCGTTGGGGCCACAGACTTTCTTCAGGGCGCGGATCAGCGGTGTCACCAGCAGGCGGCTTACCCGCCCGTTCATTTTCCCGTCCGCCACCCGGGCGTAGTAGCCTTTGCAGAACATGTAGTTGAAGCCAGGATTGGCCACGGGATAGATCAGGCGGGCCACGAGATCCCGGGAATAGGTGAGGATGTCGCAGTCGTGCAAGGCAACGGACTTGCTCACGCCAGACGCCAGTACATAGCCAAAGCAGTACCAGACATTTCGGCCCTTGCCCATTTCCGTCGGCGCCAGGTTCTGCTCCCGAAGCTTCAGGTCAATATTCCTGAGGCGCGGCCCGTCGTTCCAGAGTACCTTGAAGTTCTGGGGCAGTGCCGAGAAATACGCCAGGGCGTGGCGATATTGCTCCTCGTTGGCGCGGTCCAGGCCAATGACCACCTGGTCCAGATAAGGCACCTTACCCAGCTCATGGACAATATTTTTCAGGGCCGGACCTTCCAGTTCGGAGTATAGCGACGGCAGCACCAGCGACATGGACCGGGCCTCGCGAAAGCTCATCAGCTCCGCTTCCAGGTCCTCCACCGGACGCCGCACAAGGTTATGAAGGGTGGTGATAATGCCATTCTGGTAAAAGTCGCCCATGGCGCCTCTCCTTTTTTATACCCGCACTCGAACAGGTCAGTACCCATACTCAAACAGGAGATTGAGTACGCACTCATTCCAGCCTTCAGGGCCGGGCTTGAGGGAGCACATGGCGTGCTTTACCGAAGGCAACCGCACCTGTTCGCTTTTTACGCCCCGGATCACCACCGGAATATCCGCCGATTCCAGCATCTGCTGATCGTTGGGGCTGTCGCCCAGGGCAATAGCCAACACTGGTTCATCGCCATACTGCTCCCGGTATTGCTCTCTATATTTATTTAGCAAGAACCGGGCCCCATCGGCTTTATCGAAAATACCCATGGCATGAAGGAAACGCCCGCCCGCCACGAGCCTGAGTTCCTTGGCACCGAGAGCTGCCTCGAATTGCTCCAGCTCCTCTTCCGTGCCCTGCCAGATCAATGGCTCGGTCCCAAGCCGTTCCTTGGCCCGTTCGGCTGCCCCCGCATCCAGGCCGGTTTCCGCTGCCAATTCGTCGGCGGACATGTCGGCAAAGCCCTTGAACCGGGCGCCCCGTTTTCGTTGGCTGCCAAGCACCTCAAGGACCCGATCCCGGGTTGCACCAAAATTCACCACTTCTTCCCCGGCATTGCCCAGGGCGCGGGGCGGAATAACGACGGCCGCACCGTTTTCGACAATGAAGGGATCGGTGTTGCCAAGCTCTTTCCGTAGTGCCCGGATTTCCAGCATGGTCTTGCTGGAGTTAAGCACCAGGGGAATATTCGCTGCCCTCAGCCTGGCCAGCGCCGGGGCTGCGGCCTGCCACCGGTAATCGTCATGGTCAAGCAGGGTGCCATCGAGATCGGAAAAAATGATCAAATGGGGTCTGGCCATGAAGGATCTCCGTTAAGCCTCGCGAAACTGCGGAAGACCGAGGGAGTGGTCCTCGGCAACGTCGATAAGAACATCTGCCCTCCCCGGCATTTCAGCGAGGCATGCACGGGTAACACGCTCATAGTGCATAACAAAGCGGCCGACTTCGTCGTCGGTCATAATGCGCAAACCCTGTGCACCACCGAGGGATTCGCCACTTTTCGGTGCGTTGCGGATTCTGTTCGCGAGCTTTTGCTCCTGCAGTCGACGCCATTCCAGAACACACTCCATGGAGGGGGCTTTCAACATGATCAGGAAATCTATTTCGCCAAAAAACTGCTGGTACTCGCCTTTCAACTGGTCGTTAACATAGCTGCGCCAGACGCCGTCAGGGTCCTCGTCCGCCTCCAGACGATTCATCGGCGCATCAAGCGCACTGTCTTTCTCCGGTCGCGCACCCAGGCACCAGCCTTCCAGAAGAATAACCTCTGCCCTGCCGCTAAAGACGGGCCAACGCTCCCGAGGAACCCGATCGTCCCTGGACTTGTCGAAGGAAGGGATCGGCGTGAAGTCTCCGGGCCCCGCGCTGCGTAAACGATGCAAAACCTGTTGCCCCAGCGCCACGTCATGGGTTCCTGGCACGCCACGGGTTTTAAACAACGGGTGTACCCGCCGGGCGAGGTTCCGACGCTCGGCTCTGGTAAGGTAAATGTCATCCAGGGAGAAATTGGCGGCGGAACGGTTGCGGTGCCGGGCCAGGATTTCCCGCAAAAAGAGTGTCAACGTGGACTTGCCCGTTCCCTGGGCTCCGTGAACACCAACCACAATGGGTTGTTTTTCCGTATCATGGAGCGCACAGATCCGGTCCGCCAACGGCAGAATGGTGTTTTCCACCGTTACGGCGTAGGTATCGGGCAGGCCCTCCTGTTGAATCAGGGCACTGACGGTTTGTTCTAGCGAGCGCTCAGACACGTTGGATTTCCGCTTTAACAGATAACTGAAGTGAGATGGCAGCAGAATTCATACCAATGGGAGTATAGGCGTTTTATGAGTAGCAACGATTTTCGAGTAGAGCATCGCTACCTGGAGCTGCCGGACAGCTTTTATACCCGGGTTCAGCCCTCGCCCCTGAAAGACGTAAAAATGGTGTGTTTCAACCACAAGCTGGCGGAACAGATGGGCTTCCGCGCCGATTCCGAATCTGATTGGACGGGAGTAGGCGCGGGGTCTGAACTACTCGAGGGTATGGACCCGGTGGCGATGAAATACACCGGCCACCAGTTCGGCGTCTACAACCCGGAGCTCGGCGACGGTCGTGGCCTGCTGCTGTGGGAAACCGTTGGCCCCGATGGACGACGCTGGGACTGGCACCTGAAAGGCGCCGGCATGACCCCCTACTCCCGTTTCGGTGATGGCCGGGCGGTACTTCGCTCCACCATTCGCGAATACCTTTGCAGTGAAGCCATGCATGGCCTTGGCATTCCCAGCACCCGGGCGCTGTTCATGGTGAGCGCCAAAGACCCGGTACGTCGGGAATCCATCGAAACCGCAGCGGCACTGGTTCGGGTCGCCCAAAGCCATATTCGCTTTGGGCACTTCGAATTCGCCGCCCATCACGAAGGCCCCGAATCCGTCAAAACCCTGCTCGAGCATGTGATCTCGCTGCACTTCCCCCATCTGATCGAGCTGCCGGACGACGAGCGCCACACCCACTGGTTCGGGGAAGTCGTTGAACGCACGGCACGAATGATTGCGGACTGGCAGGCGGTGGGCTTCTGCCATGGCGTGATGAACAGCGACAACATGTCGATCATCGGCGACACCTTTGATTATGGCCCCTTCGCATTCCTCGATGATTTCGATGCCGGCTACATCTGTAATCACACCGACCAGGACGGGCGCTATGCCTACAACCGCCAGCCGCAGGCAGGCTTCGAGAACTGTCGGTTCCTGGCCACGGCTCTGCTGCCGATAATGGAAGAGGACAATGTGCGCCGGGGTCTGCGCCGCTATGAAGTGGCTTACAACGGACGTTTCCTCCAGAACATGCGGGACAAGCTGGGGCTCGCCACCGAGGACGAAGCGGATCCAAGCCTGATCATGGATACCTTCAACATGATGCACGAACACCATGTGGACTACACCGCCTTCTTCCGGGCGCTGTCCAACCTCCACAGCCATGGTCACGGGCCCCTGCGGGACCTGTTTGTGGATCGCAGCGTGGCGGACCAGTGGCTGGAGCGCTATGAGGAACGACTGTTGAACGAAACCCGCGCTCACGATGAGCGGGAGTACGCCATGCGCCGCGTGAATCCGAAGTATGTGCTGAGAAACTACCTGGCCCAACAGGTCATCCAGGAAGCCCAGAGCGGGGATTACGAGCCGCTGAAAGCACTGCTGAAGGTGCTTGAACGGCCCTATGACGAGCAACCGGAAAACGAGGCTTATGCTGCATTGCCGCCGGATTGGGGCAAGTATCTGAATATCAGTTGTTCTTCTTGAAATAACGCTTGGCCACGGACGCTCACGGACAAAAAACGAAAAAGGCCTGCATTGCTGATCTTTTCGTCCGTGAGGGTCCGTGGCTCATCAGACCGCTTTGGCAGCGATGATCTTCTCGTGCCATTCCGCCGGACCAGTCTGGTGCACGGAGGATCCACGAGAATCCACGGCTACCGTCACCGGCATATCTTCCACTTCAAACTCATAAATCGCCTCCATCCCCAGTTCCGGGAAGGCAACGACTTCGGCGTGCTTGATCGCCTTGGACACCAGGTAGGCCGACCCGCCCACCGCCATCAGGTATACCGCACCGAATTCCTTGATGGCGTCGATGGCCACCTGGCCACGCTCGGCTTTACCGATCATGCCGGTGAGCCCGGTTTTCGCCAGCATGGTGTGGGTGAACTTGTCCATACGGGTGGCGGTCGTCGGGCCGGCAGGGCCAACCACCTCTTCACGCACCGGATCAACCGGGCCCACGTAGTAAATGAACCGCCCCTTCAGATCAACCGGCAGCTCCTCGCCTTTTTCGATCATGTCCACCATCTTCTTGTGGGCAGCGTCACGGCCGGTCAGCATCTTGCCAGACAGCAGAACGGTTTCACCCGGCTGCCACTCTTTAACCTCTTCCGGGGTAACCGTATCCAGGTTCACGCGGCGAACGTTCTCGCCGACTTCCCAGGTAATCTCCGGCCAGTCTTCCAGGCTCGGCGGAGTCTGCAGGGAAGGCCCGGTACCATCGAGAGTGAAGTGAGCGTGGCGGGTTGCCGCACAGTTCGGAATAATTGCCACCGGCTTGTTGGCCGCGTGGGTCGGATAGTCTTTCACCTTCACATCCAGAACGGTGGTCAGGCCACCGAGACCCTGGGCGCCAATACCCAGGTCGTTAACCTTATCGAACAGCTCCAGGCGCAGCTCTTCAGCGCGATTGGAGGCACCA
>JAXHUV010000103.1:3198-8065 GCA_034189445.1 Pseudomonadota bacterium | reverse complement strand
TGTGGCGGTGGCTTTGGGCCGTCCGCACGGTGCAGACGATTGCCTGCTGGTCGTAATCCCATTCCCGGGTCGGCAGCCCCGCCCACTGACGCAGGCGCGAGTTCGCGCCATCCGCCCCGATTACCAGCCGGGCCGCCAGCTGGCGGCCGTCCTCCAGTTCAACCCCTTCCGTCCTCGACCAGCTCCGGACCCGGACCCCGTCAAACAGCGTCACCTCACTGGCAAGGAGTTCCCGGAACAAAGTCCGGACAATGTTGCGATTCTCGACGATGGTGCCCAGCGCCCGGGCATGCAGTTCGGCGGCCTCGAAATGAATCCGCCCCGTGCCGTCACCATCCCAGACTGTCATGGTCTGATAAGGGCAGTGTCGACCGGCGGTAACCCCCGACCAGATTCCAAGCTGCTCCAGCAACTGCTGGCTGGCGACCGAAATGGCACTGACCCGCGGTTCGAAGCCGGCAACGGTGGTGGCGGGGTCCGGCGCCTGAAGCAGGGTTTCATGATCAGAACCCTCCACCAGCCCCACATGCCAGCCCTGGCGTGAGAGCCCGAGAGCCAGAGCGGAGCCGATCATGCCGCCGCCAGACACAAGAATGTCGAAGATTTTCACCTCACTCATGACCTGGCGCCCCCCGATTCAGGTTTCCGGGCCGGCCAATCACCGCACGGCGAACACCCAGACCCATGGCCTTGCGTGTAAACCAGCGTTTTGCCCCGGGCAAGAGATCAAGGCCCACCAGTCCGGCATCACGGGCGGCGGTTAGCGTCGGCTTGGGCTGCCCGAACAGGCGGACAAGAGAATCGGAAAACCGCACAGTCTGTTGCCAATCCTGACGATGCAGAACCTGGTAGCGCTTCAGAACTTCAAGCTCTCCGATGCACCTGCCCTGTTCTTCCGCCAGCCGGAACTGTTCGACCAGCGTCATTAATCCTCTCAGCGCCAGATTGAACCCTTGCCCGGCCACCGGATGCAGGGCATGGGCGGCGTTACCCACCAGAGCAACCCCGGGACGCACCGGCTCGTCCACCTTGGTCAGGGTCAGCGGGTAATGATGACAGGCACCGATACGGGTAAATCGACCCAGGCGCCAGCCAAACCGATCCTGAAGCCAGCGACACTGCTCCTGATCGGGAAGTTCCAGAACCGCCTGCAATGCCTCATCGGATAACGTCCAGACCAGGGCCGACTGGTGCCCGGCGCGCGTGGGTGAACCATGGGGCAAAAGAGCCATGGGGCCGGCATCGGTGAATCGCTCAAAGGCGGTGAATCCGTGGCTGTCACTGGTGGAGACATTGGCGACCAGGGCATTCTGGCCATAGCTGTGACGATCGGTTCTGAAACCGAGTTTCTCCCGCAGTCCCGAGCGGCCGCCATCCGCGACCACCAGACAGCGGGCAGTCAGTTCCCGGGCATCCTCATCATCCTCTGACAGCCGGACCCGAACGCCGCCGGGAACAGGCGTCATGTCCGTTACTGCCGCCGGCGCCCGCCACTGGACACCGGTTTCCATAAGCTCCCGCATCAGGCACAGACCCATCCAGCGATTGTCGGCCACGTAACCAAGCGCCTCCTGACCGTGCTCGGCGGCATGCAGCCGGGTAGCGCCGAAATGTCCCCGGTCGGAAACATGGATATGTTCGATGGGCGTGGCATGCTCGGCGAGCCGATGCCAGAGCCCCAGCTCTTCGAAGATTAGCCGGGAGCCCCAGGCCAGCGCGGTGGAACGTGCGTCGTAGCTGGGCTGGTAAACGTCCGGCAGGGCATCGGGGGCGAGCGGAAACGCCTCGACCACGGTCACGCGGAGCGACGGCACCATCCGTGCCAGCGCCAGCGCCAGGGTTGCGCCGGCAAGGCCGCCACCGGCAATGATCAGATCGGTATCGGGCTTGGCCACAGGGTGTCAGTCCGCCATCAGGGCTTCTATTTCCGCAATGGTTTTCGGGACCGCATCGGTCAGGACCCGGCAGCCGTCCTTGGTCACCACGACATCGTCCTCGATGCGTATCCCGATGCCACGCCATTTCTCATCCACATCGGTGTTGTCCGGCGCAATGTACAGCCCCGGCTCAACCGTCAGCACCATGCCAGGCTCCAGCTGACGCCAGGCGTCACCGACCTTGTAATCGCCCACGTCGTGTACATCCATCCCCAGCCAGTGGCCGGTGCGGTGCATGAAGAAAGGTTTGTAGGCTTCGTCGGCAATGACGTCTTCCAGCGCGCCGGACAACAGGCCCAGATCAATCAGGCCCTGGGTCAGCACCTTCAGCGCTGCCTCATGGGGCCGGTTCCAGTGATTTTCCGGCGACACAACCTCAATGGCCTGGTACTGGGCCGCCAGCACTACTTCATACAAGGCTTGCTGTTCCTTGCTGAACTTGCCGCTGACCGGGAAGGTGCGGGTAATGTCGGAGGCGTAGCATTCCAGCTCACAGCCGGCATCGATCAACACCAGGTCACCGTCTTTCAGCGGCGCACTGTTCTCGATGTAATGCAGGATGCAGCCATTAGCGCCTCCGCCCACGATCGAAGGGTAGGCTGCCGACCGGGCGCCATGCTCCATAAACGTGTGAATCAGTTCGGCCTCAAGGTTGTACTCGAAGCCGCCCTTACGGGCCCGCTTCATGGCCCGACAGTGGGCTTCCGCGCTGATCTGCCCGGCCTTGGCCATAATCTTGATCTCATTGGCGCTCTTGCAGAGCCGAAGATCATGAAGCAGATGCTCCAGAGCCACGAATTCACCGGGCGGATGAGCGCCACTGCGAACCTTGCTGCGAATCACCTTCACCCAGTCCATGACCCGGGCGTCAAAATGGTCGTCCTTGCCGAGAGGATAATACACCCGGCTGCGACCCTCGATCATACCCGGCAGGATGTCGTCGATGTCTGTAATCGGAAACGCATCGTCCAGTCCATAGCGTTCGATGGCACCTTCCTGGCCTACCAGGAAACCGTCCCAGAGTTCCTTCTGTGGATTGCGCTCCTTGCAGAACAGAACCGATTCCCCGTGTTCACGCCCGGGTATCAGGGCCAGTACGGCCTCCGGCTCACCAAAACCGGACAGGTAATGAAAATCACTATCCTGGCGAAACGGGTGCAACACATCCCGGTTACGAACGCGCTCCGGGGCAGCCGGAATAATCGCAATACTGTCTGGCGCCATAAGTTCCATCAGCTTTTGACGGCGCTTGGCAAACTCCTTCACGGGAATCATAGAGTTCATGGTCTCTCCTGCAATCAGGACCCGGCTCAGTGCAGGGTCGGCGAATCAGACTTCGGCGGTTCAGGGGCATTGAACTCGGTAAACACGGCAAGCGCCCCCAGCCGGATGTATTCGGTAATTTCCAGCAACTGCTGCTCGCTTTCGTCGTCTGCTTGCTCATCGTCGGAAAGCTGGCTGATGGCCACCATATCCTCAATCAGTTCCCGGATCTCATCGGGCGCCTGGCCAAGGGACTCGCCGGCCGACAATGCCATACCCTCGAGAAATCCCCGCACCCAGGAAATCAGGGCCTCCAGCCGCTGCTCAATGGCGTAGTCGTCATCGGGCAACAAAGGATAGAAACTCATGTCGGCTGCTTGCAAGAGCTCCAGGGTCTGTTCATAGGCACTGTTGATGAACGGGGCGAGATCGTCGGATTCCTCGGCCGCATCCTCGGCCAGCCCCATATGCTCGCACACCATTGCCAGCCATTCCGGTTCTTCTATACGGGATCCGGCCGCCAGGCGACCACAGAGCGCGCCGTGTAACTCGGATGGGTGGCTGAATGCCTTGTGAGCTGTAAAAACGTTGGCCCAGCGCTCGAATTCCGCAGCACGGGCAGCACCGGAAGTATCGGTTTCTGACATGGAACAGGCGGATCCTGTGTTGGTGAATCAAAAAACCATCCTAACATTCAGACAACGCCAAGGCACTTCCTTTGGAATGGCGATTACCGGAGCCGGCGAGGCCGCGGATCAGTGCTGGGCATCCCAATGACAAGCCTGTAAATTGACCGACTTAGTCTCCACACTTATAGTTGGCTTTAATATCCTCAAACCACTGCTGGGCACATGATGGAACAGTCCGAAGTACAGGCATTAGCGGACAAGCTGGACAGGCTGATTGAGCGCTGTCGGAAACTTGAGCGGGACAACGCCACATTGCGGGAACTGCAGGATGACTGGAACCGGGAACGGGCTCAGCTGGTGCAGAAAAACGATCACGCGAAGCATAAGATCGAAGCCATGATCAGCCGCCTTCGGGCCCTGGAGCATCACTGATGGCACAGCAATCCACCACGGTTGAGGTGAAGATCCTCGACAAGGAATACCTGGTCGCCTGCCCCGAGGAAGAGCAGGAGGCGCTGCTGCGGGCTGCCCGGCACCTGGACAGAAAAATGCGGGAAATCCGTGCCGGCGGCAAGGTTTTCGGCACCGAGCGCATTGCCGTTATGGCAGCCCTGAACATTACCCACGAGCTGCTCGAGCGCGACACCATGTCTGATGCCACCAGCACCTTGCTCCGGGCCATGGACAATAAACTGGATGGCGCCCTGGGTGATGGCCCGGGCCGATAATTCCTCAGAGAATCTCAGACAGGTGTTGCAATCGGCCCCGACACTGCCCGTATAATGAAAACAACTTCCTGGGCTGTTCGGGATAGTCGGATACGTCCTCGAGCCGATGCGCACTACCCAGGTGGCTACTTCAGGGCATTGTGAGCAGGTCCCCGACAGGGGAAAGCCTAATATGTCACAGCGGCCACCGACCTTGAACTTTGGGTTCAAGGACCACATCCGATAACGGCAGCCCGGGAAGCTTTATTTTCAACGAGTTATCAAAAAAACAGCTCATGGCCATGGCTTGCAGCCTGGTGTACAGCAGCCG
>JAXHUV010000103.1:0-3098 GCA_034189445.1 Pseudomonadota bacterium | reverse complement strand
GACCTTGAACTTTGGGTTCAAGGACCACATCCGATAACGGCAGCCCGGGAAGCTTTATTTTCAACGAGTTATCAAAAAAACAGCTCATGGCCATGGCTTGCAGCCTGGTGTACAGCAGCCGCTTATCTTGAGCAGTCACCCCTACCTTCGTTTGGTTTCCGTCGTAATAGTTTGACAAGCCTTTCTTGGTAGTGGCTTTTCCTGAGCGTCGGCAGCAGATGCTTTGGCCGCATCGCAAGCATCAAAGCCTACGAACCAACTCCACACGGCGGTTCAGGCGTCGGCCCTCATCGGAGTCGTTACCCGCTACCGGCGCATAGGGGCCAACACCGGCAGCCTTCAACCGATCACTCTCGATTGCGTGGTCAGCTTTCAAGGCATCCACAACAGACGCTGCCCGACGACTGGAAAGGCCCTGGTTGTGGTCGGTTGCGCCAGTATCGTCGGTATGCCCCACAACATACAGGTTCAACTCCGGGTGGGATTGCATCAGGTTCGAGATAGCCTTGAGGGCATCGGCGGATCCTGCCTTGACCGTGGCGGAATCGGTATCGAAGTAGATGCCGTACACCAGAGCTTTACCCGATTGCTGAATCTCTTGGTAAAGCTGATCAGCATCCACGGTGATCAGGTCCGTTTCCGTGCCTTTTTCCTCAATGACAGCCTGCTGGATCCACACGTCGCCTTCGAACCCGCCAAAATACATGGCGACAACGACACGACCTTGCGCAACGTCCCTGCTTGCGACAAAATAATAGGGGTTCCGGTAGTAGTTCTCGACACCTCCGGTGACCGCCATACGTTCGCCCAACTCCCTGGAAGCGTCTTCTCCCCCGCAACCGTCAAGTTCACAGGAATACTCCAGAGAAAACTCCAGTTTTTTTATTGCCTGGAGATAGTTCTGATAAACCTTTAACGTTGAGACATTTTCCGCCTGATAAGTGTATTGGGAGATATCCCCGATCAGATCCAGCTTTGTTGAGGCAGTTCCTTCCGGATTTATGACACTGAGGGGCAGCGAAACTTTGTCGTATTCCACGCTCCTGGACCTGGAAAGGCGAGCACCCGGGTAGCGTGCCATCATCGGGTGATCCTCCTGTTTTTCCTCCGGGGTTCGCCGATCCCCCGGGAGTGCCTTTGCCGCCTCAATGTTCAGGTAATCCTTCGCGACCGAAATAAGCGTGTTCTGGCTGGCCACCTCCTCTACGATGACCTGGTGTACCCAAACGTTGCCATCATACCCGCCTACAAAAAGTGCAATGTGAATATCGCCCTGAACGCTCTCAAGTTTCGCCCGCGCAAAGTAGGGCTTCTCATAATAATTTCCGACGTAGTAGCGCCCCCCTGCCACGCCTGCAGCCAGATCAAGCAGTCCAGAGTCTTTGCCTCCGCACTCGCGCAGCTCACAAACTGATATCAGCTTTGCCCCCAACCTCTTAAGGGCATTTCTATAGTTCTCGACTACCTTGAACGTGGATACCCCCTCAATCTTGTATTTTATTCTCGTGAGATCGCCAATCAGGGTATCGACGGGCAGATTGCCCTCTTTGTCCACTGAGCCCGATGGCAGGTCTACTTTTTCGTACTCGGTGTAGAGCCGATTACCGATCTCTGCATCGGGATAACGACTCAGCAATGGATGGTCTGGCTCATCGGCACTAACCCACGGGGTAATCAGACAAAGCAATAACAGGGCGAGAGTTCTCAAGAACATGAACATTCCTTATTCAGCGTCAAGAAAAGCTGCCAAACCTGGCAACAGAGCCTCTGTATAATGTCATTATTTGAACGGTCCAGCAAAAGAGACATCTTCAATAAGCCAGCAGTCTGTGGATGTGGTGCTTGTTTCGGGAGATACCAGGCTGTCTGGCGGTTGAAAAATAGTGTAGATTACAACTCGTTCCGGCCCAGTTTTCCGGTTCGACAGGAAGATAACTCAACAGAAAAAGGAGCTTTCCATGTACGCTCACACACGCCCTATTATTACCCATTGCAACTACCGCCAGCTTTCACTGGTTCTAACGTTGTGCCTTCTGGTCTTGCCAGCCCACGCCGACACCCTGAAAAGCTCAACCATTGAATCGTTTCTTGCCAGCCTGCAAGACATGGAGAGTATTTTTTACGAGCTCGAAGAAAACGAGCCGAAAGCGGAGTTAGCAGACGATGCAGAATCAGACGATGAAGTCTGGAGCATGGACTTTACCCGTATGTATTCGCGTCTGGCAGAAGAAATGAGCAAGAACCCACCCGTGCAAAGAAAGCTCAATGCCGTGGCCGAGCGACATGGTTTTGAGAATCTTGAACAGTGGGGGCAGACTGGAGATCGTATTTATACGGCATACATGGCTATCAACATGGAGGGCCAGCCTGCTATGGATATGGAAGCCATGGAGAACTATATGGGTTCCATGGAGGCTCTGCCCGACGCCGACAGGCAAGAGATTCGTACGCGGATGGAGGCTATAGTCAAATCCAACGAAGTAATTCGCAACGTTCCCACTCGGGACATTGAAGCAGTGCGACCTTATGTGACTGAGATAATGGCACTTTACAGGATGGAAGAAGATGGAAGCCAGATAAAGGGAGGAACCGAACAGAAGTGACCTGAAAAACCCGCTTTGGCAAAGCCATCAACTACACCCAGACCGCTGAGAACGACTTCAAACCATCCAGCGCGGATGAAGCTGGAGTTCCATGGGCCACACAAACAGGCCATCGCAGGCGGTGTGTCGGGCAAGGTCCGGGCAAAATGGATTTTCTCGGCCGTGCCGAAGTGGGGTGCAGAGTCACTGGTTCAGGTTGGTGAGGAGTTATCACGTAACCGTTTTTCCTCAACGACCACTCGATTAAGGCATGGGAGATTAGAATGTTATACACTCAGGTGGTACAAAATTAGAAACAAGGCGACCTTAGGCCATTGTTTTCACTGCTACCGTTCACTGGAAACCTGAACTCTGGGTTCAAGGGCCACATCCGGTAACGGCAGCCCGGGAAGCTTTATTTTGAGCAAGTTTGTTCCTCCCCAACCGTTCGAATCCCACCCTGATAGCCTGAACCGAAGCCAGCTGCGCAAACACCTGCGCCAGAGGCGACGTTCG
>JAXHUV010000102.1:0-8079 GCA_034189445.1 Pseudomonadota bacterium | reverse complement strand
CCGGACGGTACCATGTTCATTGCCGGTGAGCCTTATTCCCCCGGAGACCCGGTTGGATACGCTGAAAGCCGGGTGAAGGCAAGCGGTGACACGACAATGACCAAGCGGTCCTTGTTTGTGCAGCTGGGTTCCTTCAGCAGCCGGGATCCGGCTGAAAAGTTGCTCAGCCAGGCAAGGGCGGTGTTGGAAAACCCGATGCGGGTGCGGGCAGTCGATACCTCCTCAGGGCGATTTCACCGGGTCCAGGTGGGGCCCTTCAGCGATGAAGACAGCGCCAGGCGGACCCAGAGCCTGCTGGAAGCCCGCGGTTTCGGCCAGTCCATTCTGCTGACCGATACGCACTGAACACGGCGAACAAGACACTTGATTAAAAAGAAACACACTTAACGACGAATGAATGGACCCATGGCCTTAAACTCTGCTTTTAGAACTCTATCCGTTGTCTTTGTGCTGATGCTTGCCCTGACCGGCAAGGCGATGTCCCAGTCAGTACTGATTCCGTCGCCGCCGCAGATTGCCGGCAGCTCCTATGTTCTGATGGATCCCGGGAGCGGACGGATACTCATGGAGGAGAACAGCCACGAGCGCTTGCCTCCGGCCAGTCTGACCAAAATGATGACGGCCTATATTGTCGAGCGGGAGCTTGATGAGGGGCGCATTGCCATGTCCGACATGGTTCCGATCAGCGTTAATGCCTGGAAGACAGAAGGTTCCCGCACCTTCGTCCGGGAAGGCACCCAGGTGTCGGTGGAGGATCTGCTCAGAGGAGTGATCATTCAGTCGGGCAACGATGCCTCGGTTGCCCTGGCGGAATTCGTTGCCGGCAGCGAAGACGCCTTTGTTGATATCATGAACCAGCAGGCCCGGTTGCTGGGCATGAAAGACACCAACTTCGTAAATGCCACGGGCCTGCCTTCGCCGGAGCATTTTTCAACGGCCTATGATTTGGCCATGCTGGCCCGGTCGATCATCAATGATTACCCGGAAAACTATCCCCTCTACGCCGAAAAGCACTTCACCTACAACAATATTCGCCAACCGAACCGGAACAGTCTGCTCTGGCGTGACGACAGCGTCGATGGCCTGAAGACCGGTCATACCGAGGAGGCCGGTTACTGTCTGGTTGCATCCGCCAAACGCAACGACAGCCGCTTGATTGCCGTAGTCATGGGCACCGGCAGCTCGGAAGCACGGGCTCAGGAAATCCAGAAGATGTTGAACTATGGCTTCCGTTACTATGAGAGTGAACGCCTGTTCCGGTCCGGCCAGGAGCTGATCGAAGCCCGTGTCTGGGGAGGGCAGGCTGATCAGCTTTCGGTTGGCATGACCGAAGACGTCTATGTCACCATTCCGAGGGGTTCCCGAAACGATCTCGAGTCCACGGTAGACCTTGATTCTGTTATCAAGGCACCCATCAAGGTTGGGGATGAGCTGGGACGGGTCAAGGTGTCCTATAACGGTGAGGTGCTGGTTGACCAGCCGGTGCTGGCACTGACCGAGGTTCCAGAAGGCGGGTTCTTCAAACGCATCTGGGATGCCATCAAGCTCTTTTTCGTGCAGTTATTTCAGCAGGGTGGTGTTGATTCCGGGGAGTAAAATGGCATGAGTCAGCCGAAAGCACCAAAAATCGAGTTTCCTTGCGACTACGTAATCAAGGTGATCGGCAATGCCGCGCCGGATTTCACCGAGTTCGTTGTGCAGGTTGTGGAACAACACGCGCCGGGAATCTGTGAAACCGATATCTCGGTCAACGACAGCCGCAAAGGCCGGTTCTCCTCGGTGCAGCTCAAGATTGTTGCCACCGGCGAAGCACAGCTAAAAGCCCTGTTCGAAGATCTCAAGGCCAGTGGCCGCGTACACATGGTGCTCTGATCCCGTGCCCGATCTGGTTGTCCGAGCCCTGGGCGAGCAGCCCTACCTGGAAATCTGGGAGGCCATGAAATCGTTCACCGCCAGCCGGGATGGCGATGTGGCGGACGAACTCTGGTGCCTTGAGCATCCCCGGGTTTACACCCAGGGGCAGGCGGGCAAGGCAGAGCACATCCTCGCCCCGGGCGATATCCCGGTGATTCAGGTGGATCGGGGCGGCCAGGTGACCTATCACGGCCCCGGGCAGCTGGTGATTTACCTGATGATCAACCTGACCCGCAAAAAAATGGGTGTGCGCTCCCTGGTGGATGAGATTGAACAGGCAATCGTCCGGACGCTTGCAGGCTTAGGGGTCGAGGCTGCACCCAGGCCGGATGCGCCAGGGGTTTACGTGGGCGAATCGAAAATTGCCTCCCTCGGCCTCAGAGTTCGCCGGGGCTGTTCTTTTCACGGGCTGGCTTTGAACGTGGATATGGACATGGAGCCGTTTCGGCGCATCAACCCCTGTGGCCATGCCGGCATGGCCATGTGCCAGCTGCGGGACTTTGTTGCGGGCGTGACCCTGGCCGACGTGCGGCAACGATTGTCAGAGCAGCTTGTCAGTGGTCTGGGCCACCAGGATGTCGAGTTCCGCGAGGGTTGGTAGTTCATATGTCTTCCAGACGTTCAGGAAATTCGGTTTCCCGCATCAAGACAGGCAGTTTCGAGCGCAGGCTGAGTCTGACTCGTGCCGGGTTGTTTGCCGGTACCCGTATGGCTTCCCACATGGCAACCAACTGGTTCAGCAGCCGGGAAAACCGGGATAAACGCCACCGAGCCATGCTTTCGAGCCAGGCGCGGTTCCTGGTGGATGAACTGGGCAAACTGAAGGGTAGCGTGGTCAAAGTCGGCCAGGTCATGGCCCTGTACGGCGAGCACTTCCTGCCTGAGGAGGTCACCGAGGCGCTGCATACCCTGGAAGACCAGACCACATCATTGCAATGGCCGGCCATTGAGCGGGTATTGAAGGACGAGCTGGGCGCTGACCGTCTGGCGCAACTGGATGTGGAGCCAGAACCGATCGGAGCGGCCTCGCTGGGCCAGGTGCACCGGGCCTGGCGCCGAAGCGACGGCCTGGAACTGGTGCTGAAGGTGCAGTACCCCGGTGTTGCCGATGCGGTAGATAGCGATCTGAATGCTGTCGCCCAGTTGCTGCGGGTGGCGAGGCTGGTCAGTTTCGGCCCCGAGTTCAATGACTGGCTGGAAGAAGTCCGGCAGATGATGCATCGGGAAGTGGATTACCGCCTGGAGGCGGAAACCACCGAAAAATTCCGCAGGATTCTGGCGTCGGATCCGAGGTTCATTGTGCCCGGGGTCCTGGCCGAGTTCTCAACCGCACAGGTTATTTGCTCGACCTACGAACACGGCCATTCGGTCAGTTCCCGGGCGGTCAGGGATCTTCCTCTGGAGCGCCGGAGTGCCCTTGGCAAGGCCGCTCTTGAGCTGTTTTTCAGGGAGCTGTTCGTCTGGGGTGAAATACAGACCGATCCAAACTTTGGCAACTACCGCATCCGGATTGCGGGCGAAGAGGGTGAGGACCCGGGGTATGACCGTATCGTCCTGCTTGATTTCGGGGCGGTTCAGGCCTATTCGGATGACTTTCTCAAGCCGGTTATCCAGATGATCAGGGCGTCCTACGAGAACGATCTCGAAGCGGTGATTGATGGCGGTGTGAAGTTGCGTTTCATGAGCACCGAGTGGCCCGACGAAGTGCTGGAGAGGTTTGGCCAGGTATGCATGTCGGTGCTCGAGCCCCTCTTCAGTGCCAAGGAGTCCTGGCCAGACTGCGCGGTAAACAGTCGCGGCCAGTATCGCTGGAAACAAAGTGAATTGCCGTCCCGGGTGGCGCGCCAGGCGTCCCGGTCGGCCATCAGTCGCTACTTCCGGGTACCTCCGAAGGAGTTTGTTTTCCTCAACCGCAAACTGATCGGGGTCTACACCTTTGTCGCGGTGTTGAATTCTGAATTCAACGGCGAACCGCTGCTCAGGAAATACCTCTACGGCGAGGGTGACGGCGCGCCGGATGCCTCCGCGACAAGCCAGATCACAAAGGCGTAGCGGACACCCTTGCCGATAGCCACCAGGGTGATGAAATTCAGCCAGGGCACCCGCATGATCCCGCCAACCAGGGTCAGCGCGTCGCCGCCCAGAGGTAGCCAGCCCAGCAGCAGTGACCACTGGCCATAACGGTTAAAACGGTTCCGCGCCTTGTGCAGCTGCATTTCACTGACCGGAAACCAGCGTTTATGCTTAAAGCGATCCACCTGCCGACCGATAATTCCGTTAACGACCGAGCCCAGCGTGTTGCCCAGTGTCGCCCAGAACCAGAGCCACCACCAGGAGTAATCCTGAGTAATCAGGGTGCCGAGCAGGAGTTCCGAGTAGGCAGGCAGCAGCGTGGCGGCAGCGAACGCGGTCAGAAATAGCGTCAGGTAGGCCAATGGCTTCTCCTTGCATCACACTACAGACAGAGGTAGACGCCTGAAACTGACAGGGAGCCTGATGTATTGCAAGAACCATAACCGAAGTCGTTATGGTTGATCGCTATGGTGGCGATTCAAAGCATTAATTTTCAATTACCGGGTGTCGTGTCATGATTCGGTCATGCGATCTTAATCCTGGAACTTACCGCCAGAAACCATGGGGAGGTGTTTATGGAACAAGTCACGATTTACGGGCGCTCAAGTTGTGGGTTCTGTGTTCAGGCAAAGCGTCTGTGTGAGGCCAGAAACATTCCCTATGTCTGGGTCGATATGATTGAGAAAGGCATGGGCAAACAGGATATCGCCGACAGGATTGGCCAGCCGGTGCACACCGTGCCGCAGATTCTGGTCGGAAGCCAGTACGTGGGTGGGTTCGATCAGTTTTATGCCTACGTGCGGAACCACGAGGCGGAGGCCCGCTAACAGTTATTACTGTTGTACGACAAAAGCCTGACAGGCTATTCCTGTCAGGCTTTTTGGTTTTCCGGTTCAGCCCAGAGAACTTAATCCAAGAGAACTTAATCCAAGAGAACTATAGCTGGAAGTCGGCTTTCAGCTTCTTCTCGGTCAGCGTGTTCTGGAGTCTGGCCACTCGTGGCAGGCCATTATCGAACGGCGGGAAGCTTTCACCGAATATCAGTGGTTCCAGGTAGTCCCGGCAGTCCTGGGTGATGCCAAAGCCATCGTCGGTGATGAAGTGGATCGGCATCTTCTTTTCCTGGTTCGCCACGTCACTCAGCGGGGCTTCGCCGATCTTCCAGCGGTAAGGTTTGCCCTGTTCGCGGACGATGGTGGGCATCAGCGCCTGCTTGCCCGCCAGAGCCATTTCCACGGCTGCCTTGCCAACAGCATAGGCCTGCTCGACATCGGTGGCGGAGGCAATGTGGCGGGCACTGCGCTGCAGGTAGTCCGCGACCGCCCAGTGGTACTTGTGCCCCAGGGCCTGCTTGACCATGTTGGCCAGAGCCGGGGCAACACCGCCAAGCTGGGTGTGGCCGAACGCGTCCTTGGCACCGGCGTCCGCCAGGAAACGACCATCTTCGTACTGGGCACCCTCGGAGGTCACCACCACGCAATAGCCATAATCCTTCACGCACTGGTCCACCCGGGCCAGGAAGGCTTCCCGGTCGAACGGGATTTCCGGGAACAGGATAATGTGGGGCGGTTCGCCCTCGCCCTGTCCGGCCAGGCCGCCGGATGCCGCAATCCAGCCGGCGTGGCGCCCCATCACTTCCAGGATGAACACCTTGGTGGACGTTTCGCACATGGATTTGATGTCCAGGCTGGCTTCCAGGGTGGAAGTGGCAATGTACTTGGCAACCGAGCCGAAGCCGGGGCAGCAGTCGGTGAACGGCAGATCGTTGTCGACGGTTTTCGGTACGCCGATGCAGGTAATGGGATAGCCCATCTTGTCGGCCATCTGGGAGACCTTGTAGGCAGTATCCTGTGAATCCCCGCCGCCGTTATAGAAGAAGTAGCCAATGTCGTGGGCCCGGAACACCTCAATCAGGCGCTCGTATTCGCGGCGGTTCTCGGAAATGTTCTTGAGCTTGTGGCGACAGGAGCCGAAAGCGCCCCCGGGCGTGTGAATCAGTGCCTGGATGGCATCATCGCTCTCGAGGCTGGTATCGATCAGCTCTTCCTTCAGCGCCCCGATAATGCCGTTGCGTCCGGCAAACACCTTGCCGATTTTGTCCGGATGCTTGCGGGCGGTCTGGATGACGCCACAGGCACTGGCATTGATGACGGCGGTGACACCACCGGACTGAGCGTAGAATGCGTTCTTGATGGCCATCTCGGGCTGGAGCCTCCTGCTGGTTCGACAATAGCGCCGATGATACCCCAGTCACCGGCAATTTTCATGCGCCGAATTGCCGATAGCGTGGCTCTTGACGGGCCGGCGCGGATACGGGAGGCTTGTCGGGTTTCAACGCAGAGGGCAGTTGCTGAATGCATATTCATATCCTCGGAATCTGTGGCACTTTCATGGGCAGCCTGGCCGTTCTGGCCCGGGAGCTGGGCCACACCGTGACCGGCTCCGATCAGGGCGTTTATCCGCCCATGAGCACTCAGCTGCAAGCCCAGGGCATCAGCCTGATGGAGGGTTATAGCCCCGATCACCTTAAGCCGAAGCCGGACCTTGTGCTGATCGGTAATGCCATGTCCCGTGGCAATCCGGAAGTCGAAGCCGTGCTTAACGGCAATATCGACTACATGTCCGGGCCGGAGTGGCTGAGCCGGGAGGTGCTCAGGCACCGCTGGGTAATGGCAGTGGCCGGAACCCATGGCAAGACCACCACGACCTCCATGTTACTGTGGATACTGGATCAGGCCGGGCTCGAGCCCGGGTATCTTGTCGGCGGCGTTCCCCGGGACTTTCCGGTGTCGGCGCGGCTGGGTAACAGTGACTTCTTCGTGATTGAGGCGGACGAATACGACAGCGCCTTCTTTGACAAGCGCTCCAAGTTCATTCATTACCGTCCACACACCCTGATATTGAACAACCTGGAATTTGATCACGCGGACATCTTCGAGAACGTCGAGGCCATCGAGCGCCAGTTCCACCACCTGGTCCGAACCGTCCCTTCCCGGGGGCTGATCATCCGCCCGGCGGTGGACGGACATCTGGATAATGCCCTGGAAATGGGCTGTTGGAGCCCGGTCCAGGATACCGCCATTGGCAGCGAGACCCCGCGCATGTCGGACTGGCGGGCCGAGCTGCTATCGGAGGATGGCAGCCGGTTTCTGGTGATTCACCACGAACAGCCGGTAGCAACGGTGAAGTGGGATCAGACCGGTCTTCATAATGCCCGCAATGCCCTGGCCGCCATTGCCGCCGCCCGCCATGTGGGTGTTACCCCGGATCATGCGGTGGCGGCCCTGTGCCGGTTCTCCGGCGTCAAACGGCGGATGGAGTTGCTGGCGAACATAGACGGCGTGCGTGTGTACGACGACTTTGCCCACCACCCGACAGCCATTGCCACCACCCTTGAGGGCTTGCGCAACCAGGTGGGTGACGAGCCCATCCTGGCGTTGATTGAACCGCGCTCAAACACCATGAAGCAGGGCGTTCACCAGCAGACGCTGCTGCCCAGCGCGGAAACCGCGGATCGGGTTCTTTGGGCCAACCTGAACGACATGGACTGGCTGCCGGAACTGATTGCCGGTTGGCAGGAGCTGAATGCCGGTTCCGGTCGGCACCGGGTGGAGGCCACGGTGGAAGGTTTGCTGGCCCGCACTCTGGAAGACCTTCCCAGCCCCTGCCACATTGTGATTATGAGCAACGGTGGCTTTGGCGGTATTCACGGTAAACTTATTGCCGAGCTTGAGCGTATCCGCGGCTGATCCGGCGCCCAGTATGGCCAGTGCCTGCTTCAGTGCCTGGTGTCAGAAGGGTGCAGGGTGAAGTGATGGTCAGCCAGTCTTTCGCCATGGGCAGCGGATATTCCCGGTTTTGGGGGGGCAGCCCTGGGGTATTCGGCACCGGCTCGGCATGGCCGGATCTGATTGTTGCCGGTATCATGGGTGGTCCTGCCATCATTGCAGGTTTCAGCGTCGTTCGCCATGCCCCGCCATGCCCGGTCCGACATCCGCGAAGCCCGGCAGGCAAGCTGTACCACCTGACATACGGAGTTTCATTTGAAACCACTGGTCATCATCAAAACCGGCACCACCCATGCCAGCATCC
>JAXHUV010000101.1:0-8128 GCA_034189445.1 Pseudomonadota bacterium | reverse complement strand
GACCAGTATTTCTGGCTGATTCGTAATTTCCGCCGCCGGAGCTGGCTGCTGATGCTGCTGTTCGGTGCCTCGCCGGCGCTGGATGCCAGCTTTGTTGCCGGTGTCAGCCACGACCTCGCCCGGCTTGACAAGCGCACCTGCTACGGTGAATACGCCACCTCGCTGCGTATGGGTGATCTGGGGTATCACAACAATGCCCAGGCCTCCCTGAACATCTGTTTCAATGAGCTGAGCACCTACACCCGGACTCTGGACCGGGCCATTCATACAAACTGGCCGGCCTATGAAGCCATCGGCACCCGCCAGGGCGACCAGTTCATCCAGCTCAATACCAGCGTCCTGCAGATCGAGAATGAGTATTACAGCGCGGTGCGCCCCAAACGCACAACTCAGCGGGAAGAGAAGCCCCTTCATGCCCTTGAGGCCCGGGGTGTGGAGTATATCGAGGTGCGCTGTCTGGATCTTGATCCCTTCTCCCCGGTTGGCGTGAATGAGGCCCAGATTGATTTCCTGGATCTGTTCTTGCTCGACTGCCTGTTGTCGGGTTCGCCCCGCATCGACGATGAAGAATGTGAACGCATCGACGACAACTACAAGGATGTGGTGGCCAACGGACGTTATCGTGAATTGAAGCTGTGCCGTGGTGGGGAACGGACCCCGATGTCAGAGGCCGCGACCGCCATTCTGGCGCAACTGGAACCGCTGGCCGAGTTGCTCGATAGCTGGCAGGGGCGTGACACCTACCGCCACGCTCTGGCTACCCAGCGCGGGGTGTTGACCGGTGAACGGCCGGTGCCGTCTGCCCGGGTTCTTGATTCCATGGACTCTTCAGGTCTGGGACACCGGGAGTGGGGCATGGCAATGGCGCGGCAGCATCAGCAAACCCTGCGGCAGGAGGGCCTCGACGCCGATGTGCGCCTGGCGTTTGAGGCCATGACGGCGGAATCCCTGGCCGAGCAGGCACGGATGGAGTGTGCCGATACCCTGCCGTTCAGCGAGTATCTGGAACGGTACCTGCGCTCCTGAACCACAGGGCCGGTTCCGGCCTTATTTCTGCACCACGAACTCCGTAAACAGCACACCGGCAATGCGCTCGCCGGTCTGCTGTTCCTCCAGTACCGCATTTATTCGCTGTTTGGCTTCCTCCCGTAACGCCTCCTGGCCTTCCATGGAATTGAGGCGCCCGGTATCGGTTTGTTCGCCAAACAGCATCACCAGTTCGTGTCTCAGGCGTGGCATATGAGCATCCACTGCGGACCGGACACTTGCGCTCCGGGCTCTCAGGCTGACCGCGGCTTTCAGGTAGGTTGGCTTGTTGCCGGGGGCGCCCACGTGGGTTACGAAAGGCGGGTCCATACTGATGTAGTCGGTAATGCCGCTTTTTTCTTCAGCCACTTCCTCTTCGGAGTTTTCCTCCTCCTGGGAAGCGGCCTGCAAGGGAATCATTGCAAACAACAGAAGCAGTAGCGTCAGAACGGATTTTGGCTGGCGTGTCATAGGCTTGAAGTTGGTCATGGTTTAGGGTTAAGTGATGAGAATAACAGGCCCCGTGGCCGCTTGCAGTTTCAATTCACAATTCGAGGTGTTCTTTTGTTCAGCAGATGGGTTTTCGGGCTTATTTTCCTTGTATGTGCCGTGCTTTTGGGCGTGGCCTTTTATATGGAGCGTGTGATGGGGCTGGAGCCTTGCCCGCTTTGCTGGTTACAGCGTTTTGGTTTCATGGGCGCCGGCCTGGTGAGTTTCCTGGCCTTCCTCCAGGGTCCCACCGGGTTCGGTGTTCGCATCTATGGTTTCCTGCTGGTGCTGACCGCCGGCGCCGGATTGGGCGTCGCCGGGCGACAATTGTGGTTGCAGAGTCTGCCGGCCGGTCAGGTGCCTGCGTGTGGGCCGTCGGTTGACTACATGCTGGATGTCCTGCCCTGGTTTGAGGTCCTGTCTACCGCGCTCAAGGGTACCGGAGACTGCGCCGAAGTGGTGTGGCGGTTCCTTGGGTTGAGCATCCCCGGCTGGACCGCTGTGTTTTTCTTGCTGTTGGTCCTTACTGGGCTGGTTCTGATGTTTCGCCGCCAAACCCCCCGGGAGTGGATTCGGAGATGAAACGGTTGCGGGCGAGCGCGGCCATGGGGTAACTTGACTCAAATCCGATAACAATCAAAACCGAAACGACCGAAACGACCGAAACAACAGTGCCGAAGACAAACGGAGAACAGGCGTCATGTTGGAAAACTGCCGAAATGCCAGGGAGCGCTGGGGTGGCGTCAGCGAGCTGATTGATCGCTGGCTCAAGGGGCGCCAGGAACTGTTGGTATATTACTGCGACCTGTCCGGGGAGAATGACTTCTCGCAAACGGAAGCGCTGAGAGAAAAGTTCGTGGGCCTGTGTGAAGCACTGGTGGATTATGTGTCTACCGGCCATTTCGAGATTTACGAGCAATTGGTCCGTGAGGCCAGGGAGTTTGACGATGGCGGGCTGGAGCTGGCTACCAGGGTCTACCCCCGGATTGAACGGACCACCGAAATTGCCCTTAACTTCAACGACCGTCTGGATGGCCGGGAATTGTCGGAAGCGCATGTCAAAGAGCTGTTCGGCGAATTGTCGAAGCTGGGTGAAACCCTGGAGACCCGGTTCGAGATGGAGGATATCCTGATCGAACACCTCCACAATGCCCACGCCGGGAAAGCGGCCCCCGCCTGAGCAACGTCTGAATCAGAAAAGCCCCAGCGGGTAAAGTAGGGCTGGGGCTTTTCTGTGGCCAGTCGGTTCACCCGGAGCGGCTCAGTCTCCCGAGCCGGGGTTGATCTTGAGTAGCTCGACATCGAACACCAGGGTCTCGTTTGGCCCGATGGTTCTGTTGCCACCTGGTCCATAGGCCAGGCTGGACGGAATGTAGAGCTTGTATCTGGCCCCTTCATTCATCAGTTGCAGGCCCTCGGCCCAGCCGGGAATGACCTGGTTCAGAGCAAAGGTTACCGGCTCGCCGCGCTCGCGGGAGCTGTCAAACACGTCACCGGACAGCAGTTCACCGGTGTAGTGCACCTGAACGGTGTCGGTTGCCGCCGGCTTTTCGCCGTCACCCGGTTCAAGCACTTCGTACTGGAGGCCCGACCCGGTGGTTTCCACGCCCTCGCGCTCGGCATTCTCCGCCAGGAAGGCCTCACCAGCGTCCAGGTTTTTCTGGGCCAGTTCTTCCATCTGCTTGCCCTGCTCTTCCTGAAGTTGCTGCTGGTAAGTCATCAGGGCCTGCCGGATTTCCTCGCGGCTCATGCGCCTGGCTTTTTCATCGCCGGCGTGGCCGTGCTGGATACCCTGGAGAAACTGGTCCATCTGCAGGTTCGGCAGGTCGTTACCCATGCGCTCACCCAGAACCAGGCCCATGCCATAGCTGACCTTCTGGTCCGTGGACTCCAGTTTTGGTTGTTCCGGGGCTTCGGGCGGTGTGGAGCAGCCGGCAACAAGGCCAGTGATTGCCAGTGCAAGGAGGGTTTTCTTCATTGCATTATCCTTTAACGTCGGTGCTCGGGGCTGGACCCCGCGTTGTGTTTGCCGGAATGCAGAAGGTAACGGGTTCCGGCGCCGGATGCCACTGAACATGTGTTAAAGAAACCGGACGTGTCAGCTCAACTGCCGTTGGTGCCGGCGGCGGATGGCCCCATAGAGAAAGGTGCATTATAGGGTGATTGCCAGTCGGTTTCCGGCTCCCGGGTCTGAATACGCGGAAAGGTGTCGTCACGCCGCTCAATCGCAAGGGTGTTCCAGCGGCCCTGTTCCGGCGGCTGGTCGGCATAGTGCCAGTGGCCGTCGATATCCTGCCATTTGAACACAATCTCGGGGCCCTCGGTGGGAATCGGTGAGGGCACCAGTCCTTCGAACGCGGGAATTTTCGGTTGTTCCTCTTCCGCAACTGGCTCGGAAGCCTGCTCCGGATCGTTCAGGCCGAAGAAAATCAGTAATAAAAGTAATCCGAGGGCCGGAAACGAGAGTCGTATGAGCCATTTCATCATCATGGCTGGTGGCCTCCCTTGGGAAAGTGGGCCAGGGTATCGGCCAGTGTATCCAGCAGGGCCCTGGCACGGTCATCAACAGGCGATGTCGGCGCCGCCGTAACCAGGTTGGTCATGATCAGCGTGTCGCGTCCCTGCCTGTCAGCGTGTTCCGGGTTGTTGGCCGTTAGCGTTCGCCAGCTCAGGGCCAGTTCGATCTGTTCGGCTTCAAGCTCCAGACCAGCAATGCCGGTACGAAGCTTATGACAGTTGTCGATGTTGCCCGGCAGCGATTTTCTCGCGCTACGCAGCGCAACGGTTACACGGTTGCGCCACTCTGTTACCGTAGCGTCCTCGACCCCGGCGAACACCCGGCCAGACAATGCGAGCCAGGCCGCACTCAGGATCCGCGTCACGCTCCAGCCCTGATCCTGCAGCGCCAGGCAATTGGCCTGAACGCCCGGGCGTTGCCAGAAGGCCAGCGCAAAACGCCAGAGCGGGTTCTCCCGCTCCAGATCTGCCGGCAATTCCAGCGGCGGTGTCGATAACGGGATGGTAGCCGACCAGCCTGACATAGGCGCTATGCTCTCCCTGAACATTTTACGTTGATCACATGGAAATATGTTAACGATAACCGATCTCAGTTTACAACGGGGCGGCGTCTGGTTGCTAGAATCCGTCAACCTTACTGTCCAGCCCGGCCAGCGTGTCGCTATCGTCGGCGCCAATGGTGCCGGCAAATCCAGTCTTTTCCAGCTTTTGCTGGGCCAGTTGGCGCAGGAGCAGGGGGCGGTCTCCCTGCCCGGTGGTTGTCGCATTGCCCATATGGCGCAGGAAGTCGAGGCGACCGACCGCAGCGCCCGGGATTTTGTGCTTGATGGCGATCTGGATCTGCGCCGCCTGGAAGCTGAGCTTGCCAGGGCGGAAACAGCCGGTGATGACCATGCCGTTGCCCGGATACACGGGGAACTGGATGTACACGAGGCCTGGTCTGCGGCCCGCCGGGCCGAGGCTTTGCTGCGGGGGCTGGGATTCTCTGACCAAGACGCCGACCGACCGGTGTCGGCGTTTTCCGGTGGCTGGCGGATCCGGCTGAACCTGGCGCAGGCCCTGATGCGGCCGTCCGATCTGCTGCTTCTGGATGAGCCCACCAACCACCTGGATCTGGATGCCTGTCTGTGGCTCGAGAACTGGCTGCGCCGCTACCCGGGGACTCTGCTGTTTATCTCTCACGACCGTGATTTCATGGATCGGGTCGCCACCCATGTGGTGCATTTCGACCGGCGCCACCTTGAGTTGTATACGGGTAATTACTCAGCCTTTGAAGGGCAACGGAGTGAGCGTTTGGCTCAGCAGCAGGCCGGTTTCGAGCGCCAGCAGGCCAGGATCGCTGAAATCCAGAGCTTCATTGACCGATTCAAGGCCAAGGCCACCAAAGCCCGCCAGGCCCAGAGCCGGGTCAAGGCGCTGGAGCGGATGGAGCGCATTGCCCCGGCCCATATCGATTCCCCCTTCAGTTTTGAGTTTCCAGTGGCTGAAAAGGTTTCCAGCCCTCTGCTGTCGATACGCAATGGCAAGGCCGGCTACGATCATACCCCGATCCTCGATGGGATTAACCTGGCCTTGCTGCCTGGCAGCCGGATTGGCCTGCTGGGCCCCAATGGCGCAGGCAAATCCACCTTGATGGATGCGCTTCGGGGCGAGGGCACCTTGTTGTCGGGGGATCGCGCCTGTGGCGAGCACCTGGCCATTGGTTACTTTGCCCAGCATCAGTTGGAGTCGCTGGATCTGGATGCCAGCCCGTTCCTGCACCTGCAGCGGCTGGCGCCCAAAGCGTCAGAACAGAGCGTCCGGAACTTCCTCGGTGGTTTTGATTTTCACGGCGATGAGGTCCTGGGTGCCATCCGGTCATTTTCCGGTGGTGAAAAGGCCCGGGTGGCGCTCGCCGTTATCGCCTGGCAGAAGCCGAATTTGCTGCTGCTGGATGAGCCCACCAACCACCTGGACCTGGAAATGCGCCAGGCCCTGGCCATGGCGCTACAGAACTTTGACGGCGCCATGGTGGTGGTCTCCCACGACCGGCACCTGCTGAGAAATACGGTCGATGAGTTTTGGCTGGTCAATGATGGACGGGTGACGGAATACCAGGGTGATCTGGAGGACTACGAGCGCTGGCTGGCGGACCGCCGCAAAGGCGAGACAGAGGCACCGAAACGAATGTCAGCCGGGCAGCGGGCTGCCGACGAGACCGCCGAGGTGGTGGGTGAGGCGGTGGGAAATGCGGTGGGAAATGCGGTGGGAGAGTCGGTGAGAGACAGTGCCGAGGACCGGAAGGCCCGCAAGCGGGCGGAGGCGCTTCTCCGCCAGAAACTCAGCCCCTATCGCAAGAAGCAGAGTGCCCTGGAAAAGGAAATGGAGCAGCTTCAGAAGACGCTGTCGGCTCTGGAAGAACAGCTATCCGAACCGGGTCTTTATGACGACACTGGTAAAGCGCGCCTAAAAAAACTGTTGGGCGAGCAGGCCACAGCAAACGCCCGCCTGGAAGAGGTCGAGGCGCAGTGGCTTGACATCAGCGAAGAGGTTGAGTTCCTGGAGGCAGAGCTGGCCGGCTGATTGCCGTCAGGCTCCAATCAGCTCCAGAACAAAATCCTGTTTCGCAAGGTAGTCCCGCTCGTTCTCAAGGTCGGCCAGGGTCAGTGGCCTGTGATCCAGCCAACCCGCTGGGAGCTCCAGTACCAGCTTGTCCTTGTGGGCAGTCAGGGTGAAGGCCGGAGGTGGTTCCATGTTACGCGGGTGTTGAATCAGAACGGCCAGGCGTACCAGTACGCAGAGGTAGCGTAGCCTTGGGGTGTCTTCCGGATCCAGCCCCTCGAAGATTGCCGAGGCGAACTTGCGCCGGTGGCCACGCACCAGTGTGGCAAGGTCCCGCTGGAACTGTTGGCTGAAACCGGGCAGGTCCGAGTAGCGCAACAGGTAGGCGCCGTGTTTATGATACTGGCTGTGGGAAATGGTCAGGCCGATCTCGTGCAGCCGGCAGGCCCAGCGCAGGACTTCTTCATCAGTTGCTGTGTTCAGACCCCAGGTATCCGCAACCTGCCGCCAGGCGGCCACGGCGGTTTCCTCCACGGCCGAGCCATGCGCCTGGTCAACGTGGTAGCGTTCCTGCAGGGCGGATATGGTTCGCTCCCGGACATCCTCGTGCCGGAAGCGTCCGACAATGTCGTAGAGCAGGCCTTCCCGCAGCGCGCCGTCGGTGAATGACATGTCCTGGATGCCGAGGGACTGGAATGCCCCCATCAGAATGGCAAATCCGGCCGGGAAAATACTCTGGCGATCCGAGCGTACACCCAGATCCCCCAGTTTTTCCGTTTTGCCAAGATCCACCAGGCGCTTGCGAAGCGCCTGCATGGCGGCGAAGGTAACCCTGCCGTCGGTGATTTTCAGGGCCGCCATGACGCCGGCAATGGCCTTGATTGAGCCGGATGAGCCCACCGCGCTCTGCCAGCCCACGGAACGAAAGTGTTGGCGGATATTGAGCAGTTCCTGCTCGGCATGGGTCACCGCCATGTCCATTTGCCGGCGGGTGATCTTGCCGTCCGGAAAGTACCGGTTGCGGAATGACACGCAGCCCATGTGCAGGCTTTCAAGCTCCTGGGGTTCAAACCGCTGGCCGATGATGAACTCGGTGCTGCCACCGCCAATATCAATAACCAACCGACGCCCGACGTCGTCAGACAGGGTGTGGGAAACCCCCAGGTAGATCAGGCGGGCTTCCTCACGACCGGCAATGATCTCCACCGGGTAGCCCAGAACCTCCTCGGCTCTGGCTATGAACTGATGGGCATTGCGGGCGACCCGAAGCGCGTTGGTGCCGACAATCTGCACCGCCTCCGGCGGCATTCCCTTCAGCCGTTGGGCGAAGCGCCTCAGGCAGGCCAGGGCCCGCTCCTGGGCCTCTTCGGTCAGCCGGTAGTGTTCATCCAGCCCGGCGCCGAGCTGAACTTTCTCTCCCATCTTCTCGAGAGTCCGGATTTCCCCATGCACTAACCGGGCAACCACCATGTGGAAGCTGTTCGAGCCCATATCGATGGCTGCCAGCACCTCGGGTGAGAAAGCAGCGTTTTCGGCGGTGGATGCGACCGTCACC
>JAXHUV010000100.1:0-8221 GCA_034189445.1 Pseudomonadota bacterium | reverse complement strand
CGTGAATGCGCCGGAAGCTGTCAGTGGTTAATAATCCAGGATGTTGTGGGTTGGTGATAACTGCCATACATTTTTTGTGAATCCGGGACAGCCTCTTGTCAGTATGGAATCACATAAAGGAGAGTTATGATGAAACGTACGATTATGGGTATGTTGGCCGCCCTGGCTCTGGTGTCCGCCGGTGGGCTGTATACGGCTTACGCGACTGCTGACAAGCAGGGTCGTAAAGACACTGAGTTCGCGCCGGAGGATCCCGGGCTGGCGGTGGCTACCTTTGCTGGTGGCTGCTTCTGGTGTGTCGAGGCCGGTTACGAAAAAATTCCCGGGGTAGTCGAGGCGGTCTCCGGTTACGCCGGCGGTGATGAGCGGAATCCCACCTATCCGCAGGTTTCGTCTGGCGGCACTGGCCACACTGAAACGGTCCAGGTGTATTACAACCCGGAGGAAATAACCTACGAAGGCTTGCTGGCCGGCCTGTGGCGGATAATGAACCCGACCGATATCAAGGGTCAGTTCGTGGACCGTGGTCGGCAGTATCGCCCGGCCATCTTCTACCACAACAATGAGCAGAAACGCCTGGCGGAGGCAGCCAAACGGGAACTGGAGGCATCAGGTATCTACGACAACCCGGTGCTGATCGAAATTGTGCCGTTGACGCACTTTTATCCGGCGGAAAAATACCACCAGGATTATTACAAGAAAAATCCGGTTCGCTATAACTTCTACACCTTTAACTCCGGCCGTTACCAGTTTATCGAGAAGGTGTATGGCGAGGACTATGAACTGGACTTTTCCCGGTTCAGGCCGGCAGCCCTGGAAACCGGCGAGGCGGGCACGGGCTTTGACCCCCAGAGCTTTAGGAAGCCTGATCAGGAAACCCTGGAGCAGCGGCTGACCGATAGGCAGTATGAGGTGACCCAGGAAGACAGCACCGAGCCGGCGTTTAATAATCCATACTGGGACAACAAGCGGTCGGGCCTGTATGTGGATATTGTCTCGGGCGAACCCCTGTTCTCCTCCCGGGACAAATACAAATCCGGCACCGGCTGGCCAAGCTTTATCCGCCCCGTCACTCCCGATGCGGTGGTTGAGCGGGATGACAGTTCATTGTTCATGAGCCGGACGGAAATTCGCAGCCGCTATTCGGACTCGCACCTGGGCCATGTGTTCAACGATGGCCCGGCCCCCACAGGGCTGCGTTATTGCATGAATTCCGCCGCCATGAGGTTCATCCCCCTGGAGGACATGAAGGCTGCAGGGTATGGCGAGTGGATCGATGAAGTCCGGGCATCTGAGTAGGTCGGATTAGCGCAGCGTAATCCGACAACCAGACTACAACCACAGATCCCCAACCGCTGTTTCCCGGCTGAAATGATGCAACACCTGCGCCTGCAACAACTCCGCCGTGGCAATGGCATCGATCAGGGCGTTATGGGCTGCATAATGGGGCAGGCCATAACGCAGCCGGCTGTCGGCCAACCGGATCGACACCGGCTTCTTGCCCATCAGGCGTTGCCATCGGGAAGGATTGCGGTCCGGGTACAGGTGGGCCTCAATGGCCATAGTATCGAGAACCGGAAAGCGAATGCCTTCTCCAAGCCGCCACCTCAGCGCCACGTCCAGGAAAGGTCGTTCGATGTTCCGGTAATGCACCACCGGAATCCGGCCGTTCAGATAGCTGAACAACTCCTCCAGAATCTCCTCAAGATCCGGCGCCTTGTCAATATCACTGTGAGTGATGCCATGGATGGTCACGGAGGTCTGGTGCAGGGGCAGCCTCGGGCGTACCACCCAGTGCCGAGCCTGAGCCAGCGGAATGCCGTCCAGGGTGAAAGGCACCAGGCCGATGCTGACAATGGCGTGCTGGTTGGCATCGAGACCTGTGGTCTCAAAGTCCATGGCCACCATCGGAACCTCCGACAGCGGCCTATCGGGTAATACGCATCCGCTGCCATAAAACGCTTTCAGGATCGGTGATTTGCTCTGCCTGGCCAGGGCCCGGTATTGCTCCGGCCATGGCAAGCTGTGAACGGACGGCTCGCCGGAAGAGGCATCAGACATTACGGGCCACCTGGGCGTTGTACCGGAATCTCAGGAACTTCTGGGCATTGCTGACCACCTGGAAGGCATCCTTGAGATGGCTTCGCTCGAGGGGCGAGAGGTCTTCCGGGCGAACATTATTGTCCGGCTCCCGCCCGGCTTCGATGGCCAGGGCCTGATGCCGGATACGGACAATGGAAATGAATTCCAGAGCATCCCGCAGGTTGCCCAGATCATCGTCCAGCAGCAGCCTGGTTTTGCCGATGGCTTTCAGCCGTTCGAAGGAGTTCTGGGCCCGGGAGTCGCAGGCCAGGGCATGAATCCGGATCAGATCCGATAGTGGAGCGGTGCCCCGGCGTTTGAGGTTGAAGGTTTTTTGTTGTTTGCCGTCTTCTTCCAGTACAAAGGTGCGGAAGAAACCAATGGGCGGTGTCCGGTTCAGGGCGTTGCGGGCCATCATCGCAAGAAACCGCGGGCTGTTGCTGGCCTTGTCGGCTACCAGCCCCTTCAGCTGTTCGGCGAATTCGGTCTTGCCGTAAATGCCGTCCAGATCGAAGAAAATATTGCTGTTTAACAGCGCCTCGGCCTTGGGGTTCTCGATCCAGTCGGTGAAATAGTCCTTCCAGACGCCCAGCGGTTGTCGCCATTTCTGGTTGGTGGCCATGATGTCGCCGGTACAGTAGGTATAGCCACACCCGGCCAGCCCATCGCTGACGTACTTCGCCAGCGCCCGGAAGTAATCGTCGTGCTCCCGGGCCACAAAGCTGTCGTCCAGGATCATGGCATTGTCCTGGTCGGTGACCACCAGTTGCTCATCCCGGGCCATGGAGCCAAGCGCCATGAAACAGTAGGGCACCGGCGGCGGCCCTAACTTTTTCTCTCCCAGCTCCAGTAGCCGCCGGGTAAAGCTGCGCCCGATACCGGCCATGGCACTGCCGATCATCTGGGAGTTGGCATCCTCGTTCACCATCCGAACGAAGCTGTCGCGCGCATCCCGGCTGATTTGCTTCAGGCCTTTGACATCCTGCTGGTGATAGATATTGCTGACCAGGTACAGGCTGCTCTGGCTCTGGTATTTCACGATATCGGACAGCGCAATCACGCCCCGCACCGTATCCTGATCCATTACCGGAAGATGGTGCACGTTGTTGTGCATCATGGTGAGCATGGCCTCGAATATGAACATATTCGATCGAATGGTGACCAGATTCCCGGACATGATATCACTGATCGGGGTTTCCGAGGCCAGGGCTTCGCTGAGTGCACGGGTGCGCAGATCCCGGTCGGTGATAATACCCTTGAGCAACGGTTTTTCGCCTTCCTCATCCATCAACAACAGGGCGGAGACGCCGTTGTCAGTCATGATCCGGGCGGCTTCCTGCAGCCGGACAGTGCAGGGTGCCGAAATCGGTTCCCGGGATATCAGCCGGGTTACCCGGGCGGTCATCAGGTGGTTGGATTTTTCCCGCCGGGAAAGCGCGGAACGCAGGCGGCTGCGGTCTTCAATCTCAACGAAATCCGCGAAGTTGTCGTCGTTTTCCCACAGGTACTGGAAGGTCTCGCCCGGTATCTTGTAGACCAGTGTGTCCTCCAGGGCCTTTGCCGGAAAGCGGACCTTCTTGTTCATCAGCAAGCCGAACTGGCCGAAGACCTCCCCTTCACCGATCCGGTTATACAGTTCGCCAGTCCGGCGGTAAATCTCCACTGCACCACTGCGGACATAGCACAGCCAGGGATTATCGACACCGAATTCGAGGATCTGAGTGCCTGCCTTGAAGTAAACCACTTCGATGCCACTCACAACCCTGTCGAGCAGCTCCTCGGCCATCTCGTCAAACGGCGGGTACCGGGCCATGTGATTGCGAATGTCGATGAGCTCGGCCTGCATAAAACTCCCTGTGTTGGCGAAGGGAACTGGTTACCAGTAAAGAATATAACAGTGGGAGAAAGCTGCGGCCATGCCAACCCTTGACGGATCTCATTGACCGCTTCCCCCGGTGTTGCTAGCCTTGCCTCACTTTTTTCAGGTGTCCGTCGCAAAGCGCGACGGGTGAAACGGGAAATCGGTGAGCCTGGCATTGCCAGCGCAAGTCCGATGCTGCCCCCGCAACGGTAAGCAGGATAACGGCAATCTGATGCGCCACTGTGTCGATATGACATGGGAAGGTGATTGCCCGGGAACTTCAGGTTCCGCCTGCCAGCCCGGAGACCGGCCTGGGAAAACACCCGATGTTGCGGTGGGCGACCTGGGTGGGTGATAGTCCGGTTCCGCTTTCCCGCACCAGCCTACCGCCTGCCCTTCTTTCCTGCCTGTTCCGCAACGAAAACCAGATTCCCGTGCGGGTGCGCGCGGAGTGCGGAGCAAGCTTCATGTTGAGAACTCAATGCCCTGTTTTACTGGCCGGCGTTGCCATGGCCGCCCTGCCTTTGGCCGTTTCGGCCCAGTCTGCCTCAGAAAATGACGCCCTTGACCCGATCGTGGTCACCGCGACCCTGGGGCCGAGAACCGTTGGTGAAAGTCTGTCTTCGGTTACGGTGATCGAGAAGGCGGATATTGAGCGGCAGCAACCCACGGAATTCCGCGATTTGCTGCGAGCCCAGCCTGGCATCAACGTGGTATCGGACGGCAGCTACGGGAAGACCACAAGCGTATTCCTTCGCGGCGCGGGAAGCTCGGGTACCGTGTTCCTTCTTGATGGTATCCGAATGCGCTCTGCCACCGTCGGTATACCGCCCTGGCAGTTTCTGCCGCCAAAGCTGATGGAACGGGTTGAAGTGGTTCGTGGCGCAAAAAGCTCGCTTTACGGTGCTGATGCGGTAGGCGGTGTGATCCAGGCGTTTACCCTGGAACCAGAAGCCGGGCGTCAGGGTTGGGGAGAACTTAAAGGTGGCTCCCATGAAACCCGTGAGATTACGACCGGCGTGGCCGGCCGGGAAGGTCGTTCATCGTTCCTGGCCAGTGGCGTTTACTCGGACACTGATGGCACCAACCTGAGAGCTGGCGGTGAAGACAAGGGCTTCCGGAATACCGGTGGACTGGCGAAGCTGAGTCACCGTTTTGATCAGGGTGGCGGTGCCGGGCTCACGGTATTCCAGTCTGAAGGTAACACCGAATTTGAAGGCGGTGATACCGATTTCATGATTCGTGCCTTGGGCTTGCATCTGGAAGCGGTTGCCAGCGACTACTGGCGTACACGGATCCAGTTCTCTGAAACCCGGGATGAACAGGAAACGTTCGGAGCCAGTCCCAGTACTTTCGATACACTGTCTCGCTCTGCGCGCTGGGAAAACACTTTGACTGCGGGCGTCCACGAGCTGGTGTTGGGCTCGGAAGTCACGATTGATGAAGTTGAGAGCAGCAGTGATTTCACGGAAGACAGCAGGACAAACAGCGCGGTATTTGGCCAGGGCCGCCTGAATTTTGGTGCGACCGACCTTATGCTCAGCCTTCGCCTTGATGACAACGAAGCCTATGGCAAAGAGCAGACCGGAGGCGTGGCTTTTGGTCACCAGATTGACCGGGCCCATCGTTTTCGCCTTAGCTACGCCACTTCATTCCGGGCGCCCACGTTTAATGATCTTTATCTGACAGTGCCGTTCTATACCGGCAACCCTGACCTGGATGCTGAACAGGGCCAGATGGTAGAGGCAGGCTTTTCTGGTCGTTATGACCGCTGGTACTGGGACATTGCGATGTATCAGAACGATGTGGAAGACCTGATTACTTTTGTGTCTGACCCGAAGACTTTCGAAGGCACAATGGAAAACGTGGAAACGGCGAGAATCCGCGGTGTTGAACTGTCTTCCGGCATTGAAACTTCTGACTGGAACCTTGCCGCGGCCTTGACTTATGCGGATACCGAAAACCGGGACACCGGTGCCCGGCTTCCACGCCGTGCGGAGAAAAACCTGCGTCTCGATATTGATCGCCTGTTTGCGCAATGGTCAGTGGGCGCCAGCTTCATTGCCGAGAGCGACCGCTATAACGATCCAGCCAATACCAGCCTTCTGCCCGGGTACGGCACCCTGGATCTACGGGCAGCCTGGACCTTCCAGCCCGGCTGGTCGGCTTCGTTCAAGGTCGATAATCTGTTCGACCGCCGCTATGCCACCAGTCTTGGCTATGACAGTGCAACCTTCGAGCCTTTCGACTACCTGGCTGCCGGCCGAACCTTCATGGCCTCTGTGCGCTATGATTTCCAGCAGTAAATTCACCGATCTGAGAGGCTTTCGCCCTCTATGAGGCGCCTCGGGCTCGCTGCACTGTTTGTACTGTCTCTGTTTGCGCCCTTGTTGGCGCAGGCCGAGGGACCCTGCGCAAGCGACGCGCTGAACCAGAATGTATGCCTGACCGGCCCTGCCCAGCGCATTGTCTCGCTTTCACCGGGCGCCACCGAACTGCTGTTCTCCGCAGGCGCTGGCGACAAGGTGGTTGCGGTGAGCGCCTGGAGCGACTATCCGGCAGAGGCTGCGGACTTACCGCAGGTGGGTGACAGCAATCGCCTGGACCTGGAAGCCATCGTTTCGCTGGCACCGGACCTGGTGGTGGCCTGGGTGGATGGCAACTCCCGCAGCCAGTTGGAACGGCTTTCCAGCCTTGGCATTCCGGTATTCTGGCTTGCGCCGCGGGAGTTTGACGACATTGCTACGGCAGTAAGGAATCTCTCGTTGCTGACCGGCTCACCGGCCGCAGGCAAGGAACGCGCCGAAGCTTTCCGAAAGGAAATTGCCACCCTGAAAGCCCGGTACGCCGATGCCAGGCCGGTGAGCGTGTTCTACCAGATATGGGACCAGCCACTGATGACCGTGAACCGGGAAGAGCTGATCAGCAAGGCGATTACCCTGTGCGGAGGCGTTAATGTGTTCGGTGAGTTGCCAAGACTGGTGCCCCGGATCAGCCGGGAGACGGTTCTGGAAGCCAACCCGGAAGCCATTATTACCGCCGGGTCGTCGGAGGGCGGTCACTGGCTTGAAGCCTGGCGGGAGTTCCCGGCTCTTGCGGCGGTAACCGCTGGCAACCTTTTTCTCGAGCCGCCGGACCTGTTGGCGCGACCGACGCTTCGTATGGCCGATGGCGCCAGACACCTGTGCCAGACCCTGGAGCAGGCCCGTGCCAATCTCTAGCCTCTGCAAACCCCTGGGCATCCTTTTAGTGGCGAGCCTTCTGGCGGTTCTGCTCTCGCTTAGCATCGGCAGCACAGCCATCGGGTTTGACGATACCCTGCAGGTGATAACCGGTGGTGGCGCCGAGTTACAGAAAACGCTGATTCTGGAGCTTCGGCTGCCGCGCACCCTGAGTGCCTTTGCCACTGGCGGTCTGCTGGCCGTGGCCGGGGCGTTGATGCAGGTGTTATTGCGGAACCCTCTGGCCGATCCCTATGTGCTGGGGCTGTCCGGTGGTGCCGCCGTTGGCGCCTTGCTGGCCATGCTGGCCGGTGCCGCCGGTTTTCTGGTATCCGGCGCCGCCTTTGCCGGCGCCATGCTGGCGACTTTGCTGGTGTTTGGCCTTGCCCATGGCAGCGGAAGCTGGACCCCCTCCCGCCTGCTGCTCACCGGTGTGGTGGTGGCCGCGGGCTGGGGCGCGGTGATCACCCTTATTCTGTCCATGACGCCGGCCACCCGGCTTCCGGGTATGTTGTACTGGCTGATGGGGGATCTCTCCCACGCCGGCACCCCCTGGCCGGGCCTGCTGATTCTGGCCTTGGTCTGCCTGCTGGTGTTTCCCCTGGGCCGGGCCCTGAATGTGCTGGCCCGGGGCTCCCTGCAGGCAGCGGCTCTTGGCGTTTCGGTGCGGCCCCTGGAATGGTCGATTTATCTGATGGCCAGCCTGTTGACTGCCACGGCTGTCACCATGGCCGGTTCGGTCGGGTTTGTCGGCCTTGTGGTGCCGCACATGTTGCGGCTGGTGCTGGGCAACGACCAGCGGCTGATTCTGCCAGCCTGCGCACTGGCCGGCGGTGCCCTGCTGGTACTGGCGGACATGCTGGCACGGGTGGTGATCGCGCCGGAACAGTTGCCGGTTGGGGTGATTACCGCGCTGATCGGTGTGCCGACCTTCCTGTACCTGCTGTACCGGAGCCGGTGATGGCACGCTTGACCACTGAAGCATTGATTGTCGACATCCCGGGGCGTGCCTCCGGCGTACCCCTTGATCTGGCCATTGAGCCGGGGCAGGTTTGGG
>JAXHUV010000010.1:0-22341 GCA_034189445.1 Pseudomonadota bacterium | reverse complement strand
GCCGGCATGGATCCGGACGTGTTGCGGCGAAAGGCGGTTGAGAAGGGCATTTACGATCAGGATGCGGCGGATCGCCTGACCAATTCCGAGTGCTTCAACCTGATTTTTGCGGCCGGATTTTCGACCAAGGATCAGATTTCGGATGTCTCCGGCCGTGGTGTCGGCATGGATGTGGTTAAGACCAGGATTGGTCAGCTCAATGGCCAGCTGAGCATCGAATCGGAACTGGGTAAGGGGTCTCGGATTGTCATCAAGGTACCGCTGACACTGGCCATTATGCCCACCCTGATGATCAGGCTGGGGGATCAGTCGTTCGCACTGCCGCTGGTCAATGTGGTCGAGATCTTCCACCTGAACCTGACCAGAACTAACATCGTCGACGGGCGGGAGTGCGTCGTGGTTCGGGAAAAGGTGTTCCCGCTATTTCATATCAAACGATGGCTGGTTCGTCGTGGTGCTTCCCAGGGGGTGCCTGAAAACGCCCATGTTGTCATCGTGGCCATGGGTACCAAACAGGTCGGTTTTGTTGTCGACCAGTTGGTCGGTCAGGAAGAGGTTGTTATCAAGCCTCTCGGGCGGGCCCTTCAGGGTACGCCGGGGATGGCCGGCGCCACCATCACCGGTGACGGTCGGGTTGCGCTGATTATCGATATTCCAAGCCTGTTGCAACATTACGGCTGAGCCGGATCCTCGGGTGACTGTGGCTTGAGAGCTATGGAGCCGGAGAACGATGGATTGAGTAGGAGACGTGGATGACAGTTTCTGTCCTGGTCGTTGACGATTCAGGGTTTTTTCGCAAACGGCTGACGGAAATCCTGACCAGCTCCGGCCAGATCAAGGTGGTTGGTGTTGCCACCAACGGTCGGGAAGGCGTGGAGCTGGCCGAAAAACTGCGTCCCGACGTGATCACCATGGATTACGAGATGCCGGTTATGGATGGCATCTCCGCCGTGCGCGAAATCATGCGCAAACATCCGATACCGGTGCTCATGTTCTCTTCGCTCACCTATGAAGGCGCTCGGGTGACCCTTGACGCGCTCGAGGCGGGGGCCGTCGATTTCCTGCCCAAGAATTTCGAACAAATTGCCCGGGACAGCAGCCAGCTCCAGAAGATTCTGATTGAGCGGATTCTGGATGTCGCCCGCAGCCGTCCCGGCAACCGGCATCCGGCGCCGTCCCGCCCCGAACCGGCGCCGGGCCAGCACGCCGATGTCCATCCCGCCATACCAACGGCCGGTTCCGTGAGCGAGGCCGAGGCACCGAGGCGTCATGCCCGCCGAGGCGCGGCCAAGCATTACGCCGTGGTTGGTATCGGCACCTCGACCGGCGGACCGGTTGCCCTGCAACGGGTACTGACGGCGTTGCCCGCGACTTTCCCGGCACCTATCGTGTTGGTACAGCATATGCCGGCCAGCTTTACGCCGGCCTTTGCCGAGCGCCTGAACAGGCTCTGCCGGATTGAAGTCCGCCAGGCCGAGGATGGCGATGTGTTGCGGCCCGGGCTTGCTTTGCTGGCGCCCGGTGGCAAACAGGTGATGGTCGAGAATCGGGGTGGGCAGGCCAGGATCCGTATCCTGCCCGGAGACGAGCGGCTCAATTACAAGCCCTGTGTGGACGTAACCTTCGGTTCCCTGGCCAGGAGTTTTCCGGGCAAGACGCTCGGCGTCATTCTCACCGGTATGGGCTCGGACGGCAAGGAAGGTTGCCGGATGATGAAACAGAGCGGGTCGGACATCTGGTCCCAGGATGAAAAATCATCGGTTATCTACGGAATGCCCATGGCCGTTGCCAAGGCAGGGCTGACGGATGAGGTGCTGTCACTGGACGAGATCGGGCCGCGCCTGGTCCAAGGTGTCTGCTGATGGATATCCTGAGCCTGCTCGGGATCATCCTGGCCTTTGCCGCCATACTCGGCGGCAATCTGCTGGAAGGCGGAGCTATCAGTTCCCTGTTTAATGGGCCGGCAGCCATTATCGTCATTGGTGGTACCCTGGCGGCGACCATCCTGCAGACCTCCTGGCCCCTGCTCAAACGGGCCTTTACCCAGGTGCGCTGGGTGTTCGTTCCGCCGTTCGTTAACCTGGAAGACGGTATTGGCAAGGTCATCGACTGGAGTGTCAAAGCTCGCAAGCAGGGATTGCTGGGTCTTGAAGGGCTTGCCGAGCGTGAGCCGGAACCCTTTGCCCGCAAGGGGTTGCAACTACTGGTGGACGGCGCCGAAACCGAGACCATCCGAAGCATCATGGAAGTCGATCTGGAGTCCCGTGAGCAGCGGGACCTGGAGTCCGCCAAAGTGTTTGAGGCCATGGGCGGTTACTCACCGACCATCGGTATCATCGGGGCTGTGATGGGCCTGATCCAGGTGATGACCAACCTGGAGGATCCCCACTCTCTGGGCAGCGGAATTGCCACCGCCTTTGTGGCTACCATCTACGGTGTGGCCCTGGCCAACCTGCTGTTCTTCCCGGTCGCCAACAAGATGCGCGGCATCCTGCGGGAACGCACCCGATACGAGGACATGATGATCGACGGCATTATTGCCATCGCCGAGGGTGAAAACCCGAAATCCATCGAATTGCGACTGCGGGGCTTCCTGCAGTAAGCATGCGCAGGCCAACTTATGCGGCGCCGTAGGCAACCCCAGGATGATCTGCACAACAAGGAGCGGTGGCTGATTTCCTATGCGGATTTCATCACTCTGCTGTTCGCGTTTTTCGTAGTGATGTACTCGGTATCGTCCGTCAACGAAGGTAAATATAAGGTCCTGTCGGAAACCCTGACCGGTATTTTTAATGCGCCTCAGCGGTCGTTCCAGCCCATCGAAATTGGCGACCGGCCCCAAAGATCACTGAACGCACCCGCAGAGAACGTCATTCCGCCGGCGGTGACTGAGGCTCCCCGTAATCCGGAGATGGACGCGCAGGCCCGAACGGAAGCGCTTCGAGCCATGGCCGACCAGTTGTCGATGGAATTTGATGAGCTGATCAACCAGGGGGTGGTGTCACTGGAGACCAGCGACCAGTGGCTGGAGTTGAATCTGCCCAACAGTCTGCTGTTTGGCAGCGGTGATGCCGAGCCCCATTACGACGCGTTTGATGTTGTTGAGAAGATCGCCAGGGTACTGAATAACCGGGACAACGCGGTCAAGGTGGAAGGCTTTACCGATAACCAGCCGATCAGTACCGCCCGCTATCCCTCCAACTGGGAATTGTCAGCCGCCCGGGCGGCTGCGGTGGTACGGATGCTGGTGAGGGAGGGTACCGAACCGGAACGTCTCGCAGCCGTTGGCTATGGTCAGTACCAGCCGGTTGCCCGGAATGACACGGAAGAGGGCCGGCGCAGAAACCGGCGGGTGGTGTTGCTGATTTCCCGTGACGCCAGTATTCGCGGTGCCATGCGATGAACGGATCGTCGGCAAGGGCCTGCCGGATTTCCCCGGTGCGATTCGTTCAAGTTGCCCGGGGAATGGCCGATAAACGGGACTGTGGCGTCAGGTGATTGCCGGCCACAACAACGATGGGTTCTCTGGAGAATTTAAGCGTGCGAATCTGGGCGGTAGCCAATCAAAAAGGCGGTGTCGGTAAAACCACGAGTGTGGTTGCGCTCGGCGGCTTGCTTGCCGAACGTGGCAAGCGTGTTCTCGTTGTCGATCTGGACCCCCATGGCTCGCTTACCAGCTGGTTCGGGTATGATCCGGATACCATCGCCCACAGCGTGTTTGACCTGTTCCAGCACCAGGGCAAGGTTCCCGAGGGATTTGCCGCCCAGTTGATTACCGAAACCAGCTGTAAGGGGCTGTCTCTGCTGCCGGCGAGTGCCGCCCTGGCCACCCTCGAGCGCAGAATGGTCGGTGTTGAAGGCATGGGGCTGATCATATCCCGGGCCCTGGCTCAGCTTTGGGACGACTTCGATTATGTCCTGCTGGACAATACGCCCTCTCTGGGGGTTCTGATGGTCAACGCCCTGGCGGCGGCGCAACATCTGATTATTCCCGTACAAACCGAATTCCTGGCGATCAAGGGCCTGGAACGCATGCTTCATACCTTGAAGATGATCATGCGCTCCCAGAAAAACGAACTCGCCTACACGATTGTTCCAACCCTGTATGACCGACGTACCCAGGCATCGGTGAAGAGCCTCAACCTTCTTCGGAAAACCTACCGTGAGTCCCTGTGGCGGTTTGCCATTCCGGTGGACACCAAGTTTCGGGACGCCAGTCAGGGCGGTATTACTCCCTCTGCACTGGATGCCGCGACCCATGGTGTCCGGGCCTACGGCCATTTATTGGATGATCTGATGTCTCGGGCGGGCGTGGTGAAGGAGCGTCAGGATGGATGACGATAAATTGACAAGGCTGGCGGATCCGGAAACCGCCATTGCCAGTTACCTTGATGAACTACTGCATACGGCTACTGATACTGAGCTCCGGGAAGAAAAAGTCGCACCTGAACCGGTGAAGCCGGCACCTGAGAGGCCTTCAGAACCAGCCCGTCCGGTGCTGAGTAAGGTCCCGGAAGCGCCCGTACCGAAGGCAAAAGTAGAGGCCCGGCCTGAGCCACAGCCCGAACCCGAGCCCGCTGCGCCACCATCCCGTCCGGAATGGTCAGAGCAGCCCTTTGAATGCCTTATTTTCACGGTTGCCGGGCTGCAGCTGGCGGTGCCACTGATTCTGCTCGGTGCCATTCATCGAATTGAGGAAGAGATCCGGCCGATCCCGGGCAGTCCACGCTGGTACATGGGCATTCGCCCGGACCGGGGCCACAACCTGCGGGTGGTGGATACCGCCGAATGGATCATGGCAGGGCGGGTGCCTCCCGATGCCCGTGACAACTACCGGTTCGTGATCCGGCTGGATAGCAGCGACTGGGGGCTGGCCTGTGATGACGTGGCTCAGTCCTTCACACTCCGGCCCGACGAAGTGCGCTGGCGAACCGCTCGCAGTAAACGGCCCTGGCTGGCGGGCACGGTTATTGGCCATATGTGCGCGCTGATTGATGTGCGCACCATGGCGGATTTGCTGGTGCGGGCGGAAAGGGAGCAGCATCTTGATCTGAGCTGAGGCAAACAACGGTTACGGAATGAAACCGAGCCGTGCTGGCACGGTTTGTGCCTTTAACTATAGTATTGGGCACTGATGATATTTTTTTGACGATCAGGTTGCCCGCCGGGCAGCCCAAGAGGAGAAACATCGCTATGGCATCCCCGAGCGGACAAACCAGTCAGGCCCAGGACAATCAGGTACTGCAGTACATTACCTTCCGGCTGGATAATGAGACCTACGGTCTGAATGTCATGCAGATCCAGGAAGTGCTGAGATACACGGAGATTGCCCCGGTTCCGGGGGCCCCGGATTATGTGCTCGGCATCATCAACCTTCGGGGTAACGTGGTTACCGTCATCGACACCCGCCGGCGTTTTGGCCTGGCGGATGCGGAAGTAACCGATGCCACCCGGATTGTGGTTATGGAATCCGCCGATCAGGTGATGGGCATTCTGGTGGATTCCGTGGCCGAGGTGGTGTACCTGAAAACCAGCGAAATTGAGACCGCACCGAACGTGGGTAACGAGGAAAGTGCCAGGTTTATCCAGGGCGTGTGCAACAAGGATGGCGAACTGATCATTCTGGTCGAGTTCGACAAGATGCTGTCAGACCACGAGTGGGCTGAAATCGCGGAGCTGTAATCCGGGGCAACCCGTTACGAGCCTGAGGATGGATGCCTTCCGTGGCAATTAACGGGAGACATCCGTCATGTTTGCAGAAGTTCCTTCATATCTTCCCTGGGTGCTGACCGTGGCCGCCCTGTCTTTGGTTCTTATTCAGGGGCTGATGCTGGGGCGCCAGGTGCGCAGCCTGAAGACATCCCTGAAAGAACGTTGTGACACGCTTGGCCGGGAATTGCATGCCACCACCAGTGGCAGTATGGGTGTGGGGCAACGACTGGTTACTTGCGAGCGCCAGTTGCACGAGCTGCGTACCATCCTGGACGAAATGCGCCAGAACGATCCGCTGAGAATCTCTTATGATGAAGCCTCTCGGCTGGTTGATCTCGGCGCCGATATCGACGATCTTATGAACACTTGCGGAATTTCCCGTCCCGAGGCCGAGCTGGTGTCGGCACTCAGAAAACGTCAGGCGGCCTGAGACCACGCCGTTACGGACGCTGTTGAATGAAATGAAGAGGGGTTATCCGAGGGCCATTGAGGCCCTCCGCTTAATGAGTCACTGAGTCATCCGGTGCGCCGGGCTTGTGATCATCGGGGCTCAGACCGCGAATATGGAAGGCAAACGCCAGGATCTCCGCAATCACCCGGTACAGCGACTCGGGGACCTCTTCATTCAGTGACAGGCGCGCCAGAATGCTGGCCAGCTCGGTATTTTCGTAGAGGGGAACATTGTGTTCCCGGGCTATGCGGACGATCTCTTCCGCCAGTTCCTGGGTACCGGTGGCGCTGATGGTCGGCGCTTTCTCGCCATCGTATTTTAGCGCCACCGCGGCTCTGCTTTGGTGTTCTGTCTCTGATGTCATGCCCGGGTATCCACCAGTCTGTGTTCAAGTCGGGTAACGCTGCTTTGGGGCGTCCCACGGCGACAATCCAGATCAGTGACTTCCAGGCCCAAATCGGTCAGGCTCTGCCGCAAGGCGGGAAGCGCCTGGTTCACCTGGCGCAGGGTTGTCTGTTTTTCCGCCCAGACTCGGGCGCTGACCGTCTGCTGGCGGAGGGCGACATCGAAGTGCAACGGGCCAGCCTCAGCCAGATCCATGGTCAGTGAAAGCCGCCATTCGGCGGTGGCGGTTTTCGTGTGTCTGGTTTCTGACTCCGGCTCTTCCGGGTATTGTTCGATCCGGACCTGCGCCAGTCTTGGCTCGTTCTGGGGTGTCAGCCATGGCAGATCGAGGACGAGGGTGGACGCAGGCGCTGGACCGGCCGCATCGCCACCGGCACGGGCGGTGAGTACCTGGCTGTGCAACTGGTTGACGGTGATCCGGTTGAGCATCCCCGCCAGCAGGCGCAGCATCTGGCCCACACTGGGCGCTTCGCCATCGCCACGGGTCTGGGGGGTGATCAGGGGTTGGGGAAATTGCAGTGGTGCCTGCATGAGCTCCGGCGTCGAGATAGGTGTCAGCCGGTTGAAATGCTCCAGGCTACTGCCCTGCTGGGCAAGCAAGGCGGTGATTACCCTGCCCAGCGCCAGCTTGAGGTCGGGTAGTTGGGCGGAGGGTGTTTGGGCAGAAGGAGCCTGGGCCAGGCGCGACTCGGCGAACAGGCCGCTTTCCGAAAGCCATTGGCGGACCTGTTGCGGCGCCGTGTCCTGGCTGCCGGAGCCGGGGGCCAGGCTGTTCGCTGAAGGCAGCCTGGCCAGTAGTTGTTCGATAGCCTGCCTGGCGGCCTCTGGCAGTGGTTGGGCGCCTCTCGATGAGGGCAGCTGGCCCGGTAGCGGATCTTGCCGGAGGCCCTGGGTCAGTGTGCCCATCAGCCTTGCCAGTCCGGCGTCCAGGGTTTGCTGCCAGGGCAGACGCTGGGCAAGGGCCCGAGCGATTCCGGCCTCGGGTGCGGGCGCCAGTTTGCCCATCAGCCGCAGCTCATTGCCGGCCCGCATCACTTTCACCCAGTCACCGGCCGCCAGTTCAGTCTTGCCGACAGCGGCCTGAACAGGAAGAGATTTGCCGCGAATGTCCAGCAACAGATCCGCGCTGTTATCGCTCTGACGGTTGATGATTTCTGCCACCCGGGCGAGTGTTGTTTCCCGGTTCGTCAGCTGGAGCTGGTCAAGCGGTTGCCGTGCTGATGCAGCCACGGGTTCGCGGGCCGCTTCGGTTGTGACTGCAGGCCGGGACGTCTGCGTTGCAGGCTGGGCCAGAGGTATCGGGGGCTGTGGTCCGTTGGGTAGTTTCATTGCCACTGATTTAATGTTGGACAAGAGTAATCGGCCGGCGCTTTCGTTATAATACGACGCGCCGGCGGGCCATGCGTCAATGATGTTCACGGCTGCTGCTGTCACGAATACACCCGATGCCGTTTTCACGCGCATCGTCCTGGTTACGGGGCCCTGATGTCTGAGCCGTTATTACAGGCTGTCGATCTGCGGTGCGAACGGGATGAACGGATACTGTTCCGTGACCTGTCGTTCGCCATACTGCCCGGTACGGTCACCCGTGTCGAGGGGCCGAATGGCTCCGGCAAGACCACCCTGCTGCGGATGCTGGCAGGCCTGAATGATGGCTGGTCCGGCAACCTGCTCTGGTGCGGCAAGCCCAGATCCGGCCAGCGGGAAGAATTTCTCCGCAATACCCTGTATCTTGGTCACCGGCCGGGCATCAAACCATTACTGACAGCCATGGAAAATCTCCGGGCACTGACGGCAGGGCGCCGGCCATTGCCAGATACCGTTCTGGGTCAGGCTCTGGAAGGCACCGGATTGACCGGGTTTCAGGATGTCCCCTGCCGGAATCTCTCGGCGGGACAGCAAAGACGAGTCGCCCTGGCGCGCCTGTTGATCGCCGATGAGCCGCTCTGGCTGCTGGATGAAGTTTTTACTGCTATTGATGCCGGCGGTGTCGGCGCCATTGAGGATCTGCTTCTACAACGGGCCGCCGAAGGAGGTGCGGTGGTAGTGACAACCCATCACGATCTCAGGTTACCCGGTATGCAACGTATTGTGCTGGGCGAGGGACCGACCGATGAACGCTGACTGTCGGCCGGTGCTGGCGTTGCGGCAGGACAGCGTCGGCGCACTGGCGGCGATGCAGGCTGTTTTTGCCCGGGATATGAAGGTGGCCTTCCGGCAGCGGCAGGATCTGCTCAACCCGCTGTTGTTCTTTGTCATGGTTGTAACCCTTTTTCCCCTGGGAGTCAGCCCGGAAGTGTCATTCCTGCGGGAGGCTGGGGCCGGTATCCTGTGGGTGGCGGCGTTGCTTTCGGTGTTGCTGTCGCTGGACCACCTGTTTCGGCATGACTTTGATGACGGTACGCTTGAGCAGTTGGTGCTTCAGCCCCAGCCCCTGTTCCTGCTGGTATTGGCAAAAACCCTGGCGCATTGGGTGTTAACAGGCTTGCCACTGGTGTTGTTAACGCCGGTTCTGGGCGTAATGGTTCATCTTGACGGGAACTCCATCGGAGTTTTGTGTCTAACGTTGCTGATCGGTACACCGGTGCTGAGCCTGGTCGGGTCAATCGGGGCGGCTCTGACCCTTGGCTTACGGTCGGCAGGGGTGCTCTTGTCCCTGTTGATCATTCCCCTGTACATTCCCGTCCTGATCTTCGGGACGGGTACGGTGGCTTCGGCCGCGGAGGGCGTCCCCGTGGGGGCCTATCTGGCCCTGATGGGCGCGTTTCTGGTGCTGGCACTGACTCTGGCGCCCTTTGCATCGGCAGCGGCGCTGCGTATCAGCCTGTCTAACGGGTAAAATGAAGGTATTGGAAGAAGGTAACGGTAGGGCGGTAACTATCTGATGTGGCAAATTTTTCACAAGCTGGGTTCGCCCAAATGGTTCTTCGGGATTGCAGCCCGGCTGATGCCCTGGTTACTGGCAGGGGGCATCCTGGTATTAATGGCGGGCCTTGTCTGGGGGCTGGCCTTTGCGCCCAAGGACTACCTTCAGGGCAACAGCTACCGGATTATTTTCATCCACGTACCCACGGCCTTTCTCGCCCAGTCGGTTTACGTGATGATGGCTGTGGCGGCCGTTGTCACTCTGGTCTGGCGTATGAAGCTGGCCGATGTATTCGTCAAGTCGGTGGCGCCGGTGGGTCTGGTGTTGACCCTTCTTTCGCTGTTTACCGGGGCGGTCTGGGGCAAGCCCACCTGGGGCACCTGGTGGGTCTGGGATGCCCGGCTGACATCCATGCTGATCCTGCTGTTCCTGTACGGTGGTGTCGTTGCCCTCGACCGGGCGATTAACGATGAAAAATCCGCGGCGCGGGCGGTATCGGTGCTTGTGCTGGTCGGGGTGGTGAATATCCCGATTATCAAGTACTCCGTGGAATGGTGGAATACCCTGCATCAGCCGGCCTCTCTCAAACTGACCGAAAAGCCCACTATGCCCGCGGACATGTGGGTGCCGTTGCTGCTATCCGTGCTTGGGCTCTACCTGTTGTTTGGTTGGCTGGCGTGTTTACGGATGCAGACAGAAATTCTGTTCCGCGAGCAGCGAACTCGTTGGGTAAAAGATTATGTGTTGGCCGGGAGGGGTTGAAATATGGCATTTGATTCCTTTTCGGCATTTATGGTGATGGAGGGCCACGGGCCGTATGTCTGGTCCTGTTATGCCGCCTTTTTCCTGCTGATGATCGGTTTGATAGTCTGGTCACTGCGCCGCCGCAAAGCGGTCATTGAAGCCTGCCGCCGCGGTTATGAGCTCGAGGCAGGTCGGCAGGATCATAGGGCTGCACCGGCTTCGGCGGCGTCCTTCACCCGCGTCAAGGTTTCTCAAGACTGAAAGGCAGATATCCGATGCATCCAATCCGAAAAAAGCGGCTGACAATCGTCCTGTTCCTGTTGATGGGACTGGGCATCGCTGTGGCTTTGACCACCTATGCACTACGCCAGAACATCAATCTGTTCTATGACCCCAGCCAGATTTCCGCCGGCGAAGCGCCGGTGGATGTCAGAATCCGGGCCGGTGGCATGGTCGAGGAGGGCTCAATTCTGCGAGATCCGGATAGCCTGATGGTTGAGTTCCGGGTGACTGACTTCAACGCGTCTGTACCGGTTCAGTATACCGGTATTCTTCCGGATCTGTTTGCCGAGGGTCAGGGTGTGGTTGCCATGGGTCGACTGGATAATAACGGTCGCTTTGTGGCCGATCAGGTTCTGGCCAAGCACGATGAAAATTATATGCCACCGGAAGTCGCGGGTGCCCTGGAGAAGGCCTCAAGGGGCCGGAATAAAGCCAGTGGCAGTGCGAACGCCGTGTCCTACTAACCGTTTTATTGTTACCAGCCTGGTTTCTGGAGGCCTTTGATGTACCCCGAGCTCGGACAGCTTGCGCTGATTCTCGCACTGATGTTGGCAGTACTCCTTTCCGTCGTACCCCTGGTGGGTTCCCTGACTGGCAGGGACAACCTTCAGGCATTTGCCAGGCCGTTGGCGGCCGGCCTGTTTGTTTTTGTCGGCCTTGCCTTTGCTGTCCTCACTCACGCCTTCGTGACCGATGACTTTTCCGTGGCCTACGTCGCCAACAACAGCAACAGCCTGCTGCCCTGGTACTTCAAGTTCGGCGCGGTCTGGGGCGGCCATGAAGGCTCGCTGCTGCTCTGGATACTGATGCTTTCCGGCTGGACGCTGGCGGTCGCGATCTTCAGTCGCCGGCTGCCGTCGGTGATGATTTCGCAGGTGCTTTCGGTTCTGGGCATGGTGGCGGTCGGATTCCTGTTGTTCATCGTGGTCACCTCCAACCCGTTTGATCGCCTGCTGCCCAATGTGCCGGCAGACGGCACCGACCTTAATCCATTGCTTCAGGATGTCGGCCTTATCAGTCATCCTCCCATGCTTTATATGGGCTACGTCGGCTTTGCCGTTGCTTTCGCCTTTGCCATTGCCGCACTGATCAATGGCAGGCTTGATGCTGCCTGGGCCCGCTGGTCACGACCCTGGACCACGGTGGCCTGGGCGTTTCTCACCGTTGGCATTGCTTTGGGGAGCTTGTGGGCCTATTACGAACTTGGCTGGGGTGGCTGGTGGTTCTGGGACCCGGTAGAGAACGCGTCTCTGTTGCCCTGGTTGTCCGGCACCGCGCTGATGCATTCGCTGGCGGTTACCGAGAAACGCGGTGTGTTCAAGAGCTGGACGGTGCTGCTGGCCATTGTCACTTTCGTTTTCAGCCTGCTGGGTACCTTCCTGGTCCGGTCCGGGGTGCTGACGTCCGTTCACGCCTTTGCTTCTGATCCCAAACGGGGCACCTTCCTGCTGGGCCTGCTTGCGGTCACGATTATTGCCAGTCTTGCGCTCTATGCGGTCCGGGCGCCGGTGGTACACGTTCGCTCCCGATACGGATCCCTGTCCCGGGAAGTATTCCTGTTGCTCAATAATGTCATGCTGGTATCCGCAACCCTGCTGGTTGCCGTGGGTACACTGTACCCCATGGTTCTGGATTTCCTGGAAATGGGCAAGCTGTCGATTGGCGAGCCCTTCTTCAACCTCACCTTCAGTCCCCTGGCCGTGGCGGCAAGTCTGTTGATGGGCGTCGGCATTTTTTCCCGCTGGAAGAAAACCGATGCTGGCTGGCTGGCGCGCCAACTGCTGTGGCCACTGGCAATCAGCATGGTTGTCACCACGGCGGTCCTGATCGGCTACGGTGGTTTCAAGCCCTGGGCTTTCCTCGGCGTGTTTTCCGCCATCTGGGTAGCGGTGGCCACTTTCCAGGATCTCCGGGACAAGTCCTCCTCCCGGAAAGGCCGTCTACAGGGGCTTAAACGGCAGTCCCGCAGCTATTACGGCATGGTACTCGGGCATCTGGGCCTGGCCATTACCATAGCGGGCGCAACCGTGGTTACCAACTACGGCATTGAGCGTGATGTCCGCATGGTGCCCGGTGACGTCGCAACCGTCGGCGATTATCAGTTTGTGTTCAGGGATATCGGTGCGCGCCAGGGCGCGAACTTCACGGCTCAATACGGCACCTTTGATATCATGCGGGGCGGCGAGCGGATTTCCGTGCTCCACCCCGAGAAACGCCAGTACTCGGTCGGTATGAGTGTCATGACCGAGGCCGATATCGACGCCGGTCTGTTCCGGGATATTTTCGTGGCCATTGGTGAGCGCATAAGCGACGATGCCTGGGCCATCCGGCTGCAATACAAGCCGCTGGTACGCTGGCTCTGGCTGGGCGCCCTGGTTATGGCGGCCGGCGGCTTCCTGGCTATCTCCGACCGGCGGTATCGAGTCCGTGAGCAGGCCGATAAGAAGGTGGAAGCTGGCACTGCGGTGCCTGTGCCGGGTTCCGCGACCTCCTCCGGGGCAACGTCATGAAGCGTTTCCTGCTGTTTCTGCCGCTGCTGATCGCCATTGTTGTCGGCGTTGTGCTGTATGCCGGTATCGGCAAGGATACCACCAAACTTGAATCGGCCCTGGTTGGCAAACCAGTGCCGGAGTTCAGCCTGAGGGATCTGCACAATCCGGATGTCACGCTGGATCAAAGCCTGTTTCGAGGCCGGGTTACCCTGCTGAATGTCTGGGCAACCTGGTGCCCCGCCTGTAGGGATGAGCACGACGACCTGATGTGGCTGGCCGAGGAGAAAGGCGTCAACATCATCGGTCTCAACTACAAGGACAACCGCGAGGATGCGCTGGTTTGGCTTGACCGGTTGGGCGACCCCTACCGGAAAATCATCTATGATCCCCGGGGTACACTCGGGTTTGATCTGGGGGTTTATGGCGCGCCGGAAACCTTCGTGATTGATGCCGGTGGCGTGGTCCGCTATCGCCACGTGGGAGTGCTCAATGAGGCGGTCTGGGAGCAGACGCTCCTGGCTGTGATCAATGACGTTCAGGGGAATGGCTGATGCTCCGGATTGTTTATTGGGTGTTGGCACTTTCGCTTTCCGGTGTCGCTGCGGCCGATGTGGCTGATGTCTACGACTTTGAGGACCCTGCCCAGGAGCAGCGCTACCAGAACCTGACTTCGGAATTACGCTGCCCGAAATGCCAGAACCAGAACATTGCCGATTCCAGCGCGCCTATTTCCAGGGACATGCGGGGAGTGGTCTACCAGATGATGAAAGACGGTGCCAGTAATGAGGAGATTGTTGAGTCCCTGGTTGGCAGGTTCGGTGAGTTTGTTCGCTACAAGCCCGAGTTCGACAGCCGGACTTTTCTGCTCTGGGCGACACCGGCCATTGGGGTCTTCGGCGGACTTCTGGTGGTTGCCGGTGTGGTCATCCGCTCCCGGCGGGCGGGGCCGGAAAGCCCGGCGCTGAGTGCCGAGGAAAAAGCCCGGGCCGATAACATGCTGGCAGACCAGGACAGATCGTCCTGAGGCGCGCTTTGCCCGGGGTGCCCTGGCCGCTACTTCATTCTTAATTCTGAACCTGTGACTGAAACCCCATGACTGACACTTTCTGGATTGCCGCAACGGCACTGATCATTCTTGCCCTTTTGTTTGTGCTCTACCCGGTCTTTTTTCACCGGCTTGGCACGAGGAAACAGACAGACCTGAAAAACCAGAATCTGCTGGCCTACCGCTCCCGGATGAACGAGCTCGATAGCGAATACGAGGCCGGTATTCTGGACGACGAGAATTACCGCCAGCTCAAGGAAGAACTCGCCGGCAGCATGCTGGACGATGTTCCGGAGCAGGAACCGGCGAGGCGGCCTGTGATCAGTGGCCGCAGGAGTGCCATGGCAGTGGCGCTGGTGTCGATTGTTCTGATCCCGGCGGCCACCCTGTACCTCTATGAACGTTGGGGTGCGATGGACCGTGTTGAGCAATTCATGACCATGCAGGAAATGGGTGCCACCGACGGATCCAGACAGGCCCGGATGACCGAGCTTTCCGGACAGCTCCGGGAGCGGCTGGAAGCCAGCCCTGATAATCCGGATGGCTGGGCGATGCTGGGGCGCACCTACATGCGGCTTGAGCACTACGACGATGCGGCCTGGGCGTTCAGACAACTGGCCGACAGCGTCAGTGACGATGACCAGGCAGAAGCCGTCGCTTATGGCCTTTCCGCCCAGGCACTGTTTTTCGGGAGCCAGGGTGCCATGACGGAAGAGGTCAGTGCGGCCATTGCACAGGCTCGCCAGTTGAACCCGGATGAAGTCAATGCCCTGGGATTGCTGGGCATTAACGCCTTCAGCCAGCAGGACTATCGGGAAGCAATCCAGTACTGGGAACGCATAGAAACTGTCGCACCGGACCACCCGCAGATCGCCTCGATCCGGGAAGGGATTCGTGAGGCCTACACCCGTCTGGGCGAGGAGCCACCGGCGCAGGTAGCCGAACCGGAAGCATCCGGGCCCGGGGTTACCGTTCGGGTGACGCTTGCCGAGGACTTACAGGATCAGGTGCCGGCCGATACCACACTGTTCCTGTTTGCCCGTCAGGCTAATGTCCAGCAGGGGCCTCCTCTGGCCGTCACACGGTTGACGGCAGGTCAGTTGCCGGTGGAAATCCGGCTGGACGACCGGTATGCGATGTCACCCAGGGCCACCATATCCGGTGTTGATGAAGTTGTCGTGACGGCCCGTCTCAGTCGTTCCGGCAGTGTGAAAGCCCAGGCCGGTGACTGGCAGGGCAGCACCGACGCGCCCATAGCTGTCAATGAAAGCCAGGAAACACCGGTATCGTTTGTAATCGATCAGCAGCTTATTCAATAATGCTCAGGACAGGCCTTTTGGATAGAGCGGAGGCAGGTCGGCGCCAGTTTTCGCCTGCTTCCGCTTCCGGATCTGCTCAAGGGCGCGTGCCAATGGGCGACCATCCCAGGTCTCGTGCTCATGCCCGGGCGCAAAAAGCCGGGCCTGAAGTCTTCTGAGTTCCGCAGCCAGCGTCTCATCGCCGAAATGATCGACAACGTCAGACGCAGAGCGGAAGCCGTGGCCGGGCGAGTGAAGATTTGCCCACTCCACCACAAGTTCCGGTGTTACTGCTGTGCCGGCCCTCGCGGCCTTGATCAGACGGTCGAACGCGGTATCTTCATCCCGGTTGTCAGTCTGTGCCGGAGTGTCTTTTCGGCTTTTGCCTGACCACCACCACGCCAGCAGCGTCCCGGCCCAGAGAATTCCCAGCAGCAAGGCGAGCCATTGCCAGAGTCCGGTTTCGTCGGATGCCGGGCTAACCGGGGGTTCAGTGGTGGTGGCATCCGGTTCCGGGCCTGACTTGCCTTGGTCGCTTTGCGGGGGCGCTGCGGCAGCAACGGTATTCGGGGCTTTCACGGTCAGGGTTTTCTCCGGAATCACGGCAACCCGTTCCCGGTCGGCTTCGGTGTCCCACCAGTAGATGCGGATGGGTGGCAGGGTCATCTGGCCAGCCTCAACAGGCACCAAAGCCAAGGACTGGTTCAGTGAGGAGGTCAGGCCCGCCGGTGTGGTTTTGGTCTGGCGCTCGGGCTTTTCGGGATAACTTCTTAACCCGTCCGGAACGGCATCGGGCAACGGAGGCAGGGCCTCTGACGGCAGGCCCGCCGCTGTCAGCCGAATTTCACGGGTCATGTTCTCACCCGTGGTGACTTCCAGTGATGGTGGCAGCCCGGATTCCGCAAGCGCTACGCCGGTTGCCGGCAGCCAGGTCTTGCCACTGAATTGCGCCGGTACATCCTTGACCGGCACTTCAAAAAGCGCCTCGCTGTCCCGCAGAAACCGGAGGCTACCGGACGCATCTCTGGCCTGGCCCTCGAAACGGACCGGAGGAAGTTTGAGGCTCCCGGGACGCTGGGGGAACAGCGCATACCGGCGTTCCACAACACGGTATCGGACACCGTCGCGATAGCGTGAGAATTCCTGCTGGCTGCCCAGGGGTTCGATAATGACATGGGGATGGGTCGGCTCGGAGAGCTCTCCGCGAATAAGGTTACCCCGGAAGAACAGCCGAACCGTCAGAATTAACTGCTCCTGCACGTACACCTCGTCTTTGTCGGCAGACAGCTCGATAAAGCTGTCCCGGCCGGGAGCGGCCTGGTCCGGTGGTGAGCCATCCACCACTTCAACGGTTACCGGTTCTGAGACTGCCTTTTTGAAGGTAAGCGCCGGGATGGTCAGCTTGCCGGTGGTTTTCGGTGCAAGCTGGTAGGTCCAGGTCATCTCTCCCACCATCTGGCTGTTCACGGTGCGGATACGGTATTGCTGGTTCCGGGCCAGGATTTCGAAATCGGGTTCCACCTTTTCGATATCGGGCCTGGGCAGGCTGGACATGTCGAAGTCAAACAGGTTGCCGAGGTTGATATCGATCTCCATGCTGCCTTTCACGGTCAGTGTCAGTACCTCTCCCGCGTAGAGCCGGGTTCGGTCCGGCTCGACCGACAGTTGCTGTGATTGTTTCGAGCTCTGGGCCTGAGCAGGCAGCCAGATTACTGTTAAGAGTGCCGCCAGCAGAAACAGACAGACGGCGGGTGTCATCAGCCGTTTTACCATGGTGTATCGCCCTCATCGGGTGGAGTCTGGCGGTGTTGATACTGCTGCAGGAACTTGCGTTGCAGTAAGCCGCCCGGATTGTCGGGGACCCGTCTGAGCCATTGTTCCTGGCTCTGGGTCAGTGGCGTTTCGGAAATCGGGGCGGGCGCCTGGGCCTGGGCGGACCGTGAGTCCCGCTCGCCGGATGCCTGCCCGGGATTGCCTTCCTCGCGGGGCTCCTGCTGATTCTGTTCATCGGCCCGACGGTCCGGCGAATCCTGTTTTCCGGACGAGGATTGGCTGTTTTCGGGGTTTTTCTGCTGATTATTACCCGAGCTGCCGGAATTCTCGCTGTCATTTTTCCCGCCCTGATTCTGGCGGCTTTGTTGCTGATCACCCTGGTTTTCCTGGGAGTCCCGGGAATCCTGTTGGCTGTTATTCTGGCCGCCGTCCTGGCTCTGGTTTTGCTGATTCAGAAGTTCCTTGACAATCTTCCGGTTGTGTCGGGCATCCTCCATGTCAGGCGCTTTTTCCAGAGCGTCATCGTAGGCGGCCAGAGCCTCCTCCAGTTTGCCGGCACGGGCCAGTGCATTGCCCCGGTTATAACTGGCACCCGGGCCCTTCGCGCGGGCAAAGGCTTTGGCGGCGTTATCGAACTGGCCGGAACGATAGAGAGCGGAGCCTCGCCATTGCGGGTCGTTCAGCTGGCGGGCGGCTGTTTCCGGGCTTTTCTCAATCAGTTCAGGGGCTCTCTGATCCTCCCGTTGCCAGAGCTCATCCCAGCTTATGGCCGCAGCCGGCTGCGGCCATACCGGCAACAGGATCAGGGCAAGGGCACTGAAGGCCCCGCGGCGCCAGCCAATCAAAACCAGCGGAAGGGCGAGCCAGAGCAGCCAGTAGCCGTCATCCTGCCAGCGACTGACCGTCAGGCCACCTTCTGATTCCTGCCAGTCGTCACTGTCACTCGGGCTCAGGTTCAGGGATTGAATATCGGTATCGTCCAGAGTCAGCTCATGGCTTTGGCCGCCGGTGTCGCGAGCGAGTTCCGCCAGCGCCTCCGGGTCGGCGCGACTGATAACGATGTCGCCGTTTTCCCGGATGAATCCGCGTTGGGCCAGGGGGATGGGGCCGCCTTCCCGGGTCCCGATAACCAGGGTGTCAAGCCCATACCCGGTGCCAGAGAGCGTGTCCCGGATGGTTCCGGAATAGCGATCGTTAATGTCGTCGGTGAGCAACAGAATGCGGCCTTCCCCCGGGGCGCCCTGTTGCAGCAATTCCTTTGCCCGGGCAACCGCGAGATCCGCGCGGTTGCCGGTGGCCGGCATGATGACCGGGTTCAGTACGTTGAGCATAGCCTCAATGGTGCGGGCATCATCGGTCAGCGGCGTCACCACGTGGGCGTCGCCTGAAAACACCAGCAGGCCAGTCAGGCTGCCTTTACGGAGTTCGAGAATATCCCGGATTTTCCGTTTGGCCCGGGTCAGGCGATCAGGCTCCACGTCGGTGGCCAGCATGGACAGGGAGAGGTCCAGTGCAATCACCAGGCTGTCGCCGGGTTGTTTCAGTGCTGCGGGTACTTCCCGCCAGGCGGGCCCGGCCAGCGCCAGGGACAGAATGATCAGGGCGCCGGCGGCTGGGGCCAGGGGGGATTTTGTCGCCTTTCCGGAGCTGCCATCATGGCGAATCAGCGGCGATAGCAAACGGGCCGGAATAAGCCGGGACCAGCCACTGTCGCCCAGGCGCAGGTGCCGGAGTGTCAGATACAGTATCGGTAACACCAGGATCAGCAGCAGCCAGAACGGGCGCAGAAAATGAAAGTCAGCCCACATTCGTTTCCTCCTCCCTGCTCCGGCGGGTTTCAGCAACAAGCTCCCGGCCGTGACGAACCAGCAACAGAATCAGCCAGAGGAAGACCGCCAGTCCGGCGGGCCAGACATAGAGTTCGGTCACTGGCCGATAGAATTTGCCCTCCAGCTCGATAGGTTCGAGTTGATCGATGCTCTGGTAAACGCGTTCCAGCTCCGGCAGGCTGCGCGCCCGGAAATACTCGCCGCCGGTTTGCTGGGCCATTCGGGTCAGCAGGTTTTCGTCCAGATCCCGGGATGGGTTGACCCGGCGCGAACCCAGCAGACCGCGCTGAACCATGGAATCGGCCCCGATGCCAATGGTGTAAAGCCGAATGCTGGCGGCCGCGGCAATTTCGGTGGCTTTGTCCGGAGTTATTTCTCCGGCGGTATTGGCGCCATCTGTCAGTAATACCACGACCCGTTGGTCCTGGGGCCGTTTCCTGAGCCGTTTGGTGGCAAGGCCAATGGCATCACCGATGGCCGTGGCGCGCCCTGCCATCCCCAGCCCCGCCTCTTGCATGAGGGTTCCGACGGTTTCAATATCGAAGGTGAGGGGCGCCTGGACGTAGGGCTCGGTGCCAAACAGGATCAGGCCTAGCCGGTCACCCTGGCGGCGCGCGATAAAGTCATCAAGCACCCGCTTGACCGCCTGCAGGCGGTTAATGTTACGACCCTGAAGCACCATATCCTGTTCATCCATGCTGGGGGAGATGTCGACCACCAGCATCAGATCGCGGCCCGACACCGGCATCTGCACCCGCTCGCCGATATGCTGGGGCCTTGCCAGGGCAACCACCAGCAGCGCCCAGATCACAAACAGCAACAGTTGCTGCCAGAGCGGTACCGCATTGCCGCGACGGCTCACGCCGGGAAGGTCGGACAGCCAGTGGCCGACCGGCAGCACCGGCGCGTCGACCGATTGCCCTCCAGGCTTGCGCCATTTCAGGATCAGCGGCAACAGCACCAGAACCAGCACCCAGGGCCAGGCAAGATTCAGCATTTCTGCCCTCCCAGCCATAACCGGGCGAACGCCAGCGCCTCGGCGGGCTCAGCCGAAACCGCGGGCCGCCAGGTACTGTGCACCAGTGCCTCGGCAACCGGTCTGGAGGCAACACGGTCCCTGGGGGCGGTGGTCAGCAGGAATTCCGCCCAGGCCTCGCCAGTCAGCGCTTCCGGGTGTTGGTCCGGGTAGCGCTCACGGGCGACCTGCTTAAGCAGTGTGTTCAGTTGCGCAAACCACGATGGGTCGGGGCTGGCTGAACGCGCCAGCCTGGCAAGCTCGGCGCGCGCGGACCGGAACCACCGGTTTCTTCTTCGTCGACGGAGCAGCCGCCAGATCAGGATTGCGAGCCCGGCAATGAGAAGGATGGCCAGAATCCACCAGCCCGGCGCCGGCGGCCAGAAACCACCGGTCTCGGGCAGGTGAATATCCCTGAGCTGGCTGAGCGGATCCCGCGGGTTCATCCGATCCGTCCTCCCGGCCCCAGCAGCGACTTCAGGGTCACTGCGGGATCTTCCGCAGTGGATACCTCTGCCATGGTAACCCCGGAGGTACGGAAACATTCCTCCAATCGGTGTTCATGGTTGGTGACCTTCTTATGCCAGGCTCTCTGGAACCGAGGGTTTCCGGCATCGAACCACACCGGACCATCCGGGCCGGCCACCGCGAAGCGTCCGCTTCTCGGCAGCTCTTTTTCCAATGGGTCCACGATTCTCAGGGCGCTGACGGCGTTATGGCGGGCGAGGGCACCGAGCAGGGTGCCCGTCTCTGGCGAGATATCCAGGAAATCACTGATCACGAAAATCCGGCTGCCGGTATGGGCGACCCGGCGGGCCTCGGTGAGTGCCGTGTCGAGCCGGCACTGGCCGGACGGCTCGTGCTGTGCCGGCGCGCGGTTATCCCGCCGCTGCTGTTGGTCCAGAGTGTCGAGCAACCGCAGCACTGACTTCTTGCGCCGGGCAGGGCGAAGGACGCGCAGGGTCTCGCCATTGAACACAATGCCACCCACCTGGTCCCCGGACCACAACGCCAGCCAGGCCAGAATGGCGGCGATCTGGGCACAGCGAACCTGTTTGAAGGCGCCGGTGCTGGCAAAGAACAGGCTGGCGCCGAGATCGCACAGAAGCAGCACGGGGCGCTCCCGTTCTTCCTCATAGAGCTTGGTGTGTGGCTCCTGACGCCTGGCCGTTACCCGCCAGTCGATGCTGCGGATGTCGTCCCCGGGCTGGTACAGCCGGACTTCGGCAAACGCCATGCCTCGACCGCGCTGGGGCGAGCGCTGTAAGCCGGCCTGGCGCGAACGCACCGGGCGGGCAGAGGGCAGTTTCAGTGCCCGGGCATCTGCCTGCAGGCGGATCAGATCCGGTAGGCCGATGTGGGTTATTGCTTCGGTGTTGCCCATGCCTGACGGCTCCCGTATCCCGTGTATTACTTCCGTGGATGGCTTCAGGCGCTCACCGGAACACGTTCGATCAGCCGCTCGATGACGGTATCGGCGGTCATGCCTTCGGCTTCTGCCTCAAACGTCAGCAGGATACGGTGTCGTAGTACGTCAAAGGCCATGGCCCGCAGGTCGTCCGGAGTGACGTAGTCGCGGCCGTCAAGCCAGGCCAGAGCCCGGGCACAGCGGTCCAGGGCGATGGTGCCACGGGGGCTGGCGCCGAAGGCAGTCCAGCGGGCCAGTTCCGGAGCCAGCGCGGCCGGGTCGCGGGTTGCCAGCACCAGTGCCAACAGGTATTGCTCAACGGGTTCCGCCATGTAGATGTTCGCGACTTCCGCCCGGGCGTCGAACACCTGGTCCGCCGTCAGGCGAAGATCGGTTTTTGGCAGGCCATGGCGATAATCGTTCCGGGCAAGGTGCAGAATGGCCTTCTCTGCTTCCGCCGATGGATAGTGGATAACCACATGCATCAGAAACCGGTCCAGTTGGGCTTCGGGCAGTGGATAGGTGCCTTCCTGCTCGATCGGGTTCTGGGTCGCCATAACCAGGAACAGCCGGTCCAGTGGGAAGGTGCGCATGCCCACGCTGACCTGTCGTTCGCCCATGGCTTCCAGGAGCGCGGACTGCACCTTGGCGGGTGCCCGGTTGATTTCGTCCGCAAGCACCAGATTATGGAATATCGGGCCGCGCTGGAATTCGAACTGCCCCGATTCCGGCCGGTAGATTTCACTGCCGGTGACATCGGAAGGCAACAGATCCGGGGTAAACTGGATTCTGTGGAAATCGCCTTCGAGATGGTCGGCGAGCGCCTTGATGGCGGTGGTTTTCGCCAGTCCCGGCGCACCTTCGACAAGCAGGTGGCCATCGGCAAGCAGCGCGATCAGCAGACGATCCACCAGTTTTTCCTGCCCGATAATCCGCTTCGCTAACTGTTCCCGTAATTCACCGAACGTATGCTGTAATGACATTGGAAATAACTGCTCTCAGTATTTGGGGGTTTTCCGGA
>JAXHUV010000001.1:19565-31563 GCA_034189445.1 Pseudomonadota bacterium | reverse complement strand
GCGAGCCGGGTAAAACCGCGTTTTGACCCGGCGACTCCGCGAAACGCCAGGGATGGCGTTTCAGGATGGAGACTAGGTAGTGCCCGAAGTTTTGGCGTCTGGCCGACAAAAATCAAGGCCTTGACTATGCTTATGCGACGATACGCTGATTACGTTTATTTCACACTAACCGAGGTCGACCATGAATGCGCTGACAGTGGCCAGCAAGGCACAATTCTTTGAACAGTTGGCTGACGCTTTCGCAAAGAAGATTTCTAAAACCGAAGCCAGAAAAATCAGCGAATTTGCCAGGCAGCATTATGCCCATATTCCACTCGAAGAGCTGGTCAGCCGGCGATTTTCCGATACCTACGGCGCCGTTCTTGCGGCGTGGCAGTTTCTCCAGAAGCGGTCCGCCGAAGAAACGCCCGTTGCCGTATTCAATCCGGACCTGGAGAGTGACGGTTGGCAGTCGACCCATACCGTGGTGTTTATTCTGCACCCGAACATTCCGTTTCTGATTGATTCCCTGCGTATTGCCATCAACCAGCGGGAAATCGGTACCTATTCCATCCAGCACTCGATCCTGCAGGTGGAGCGAGACAAGGATGGTACGCTCAAGAAACTGCATACCACAAAAAAGAAAGCGTCTGATTCGGTCTACGAGGCCTTCATTGTTCTCGAGATTGATCGACATAGTAATCCCGAGAATCTTCGGGATCTGGAAGACACGCTCCAGAATGTGCTCCATGAGGTGCGGATCGCCGTCAATGATTTTCCGATAGTCACCGAGAAGGTGAGCGAGATTCTCGGCGAGCTGGACAGTACCACCGCAGGCATCAATGAAGAGCAGAAAGAAGAGGCCCGGGCATTTCTGGAGTGGCTGGCCCGGGATCATTTCACCTTCCTGGGCTATGACGAGTACGACTTTGTCAAGGATAAGAGTGGCATGGTGGTACGGCGGGTCGAGAACTCCGAGCGGGGCATTCTGCGGGTCAATAACGAGCGTTCGGACCGGGTTCGTCTGAATGAACTGCCACAGCGCACCCGCCACGAAATGACCCGGAGCGACGATATTTTCATCTTCGCCAAGTCGGCCCAGCGTTCGCGGGTGCATCGTCCGGCATACCCGGACTACATCGCCGTCAAGAAATTCAACAACAAGGGCGAGGTGATCGGTGAGCGCCGTTTTCTCGGCCTGTATACTGCCAGGGTCTACAACGAACGGCCGGACGAGATTCCCTTGCTTCGTCGCAAATTCCAGAGCGTGATGAAGCGGTCCGGGTTCCTTCGTGACGATTACGCTGGCAAGGAACTGGAACAGATCCTGACTATGTATCCCCGGGACGAGCTGTTCCAGATTGAGCCGGGCGAATTGCTCAAGGTGGCGAAAAATATCCTGTATATCCAGGAGCGCCGCCGTATCGAGTTGTTTCTGCGGGAGGATGTTTACGGCCAGTTTGTCACCTGCCTGGCATTCTTCCCCAGAGACATCTACAACACCGAACTGCGGCTGAAGGTAGAGCAGGTGCTGGTCGATCGGCTGGAGGCCGAAGACGTCGAGTTCGTGACGCACTTTTCCGAATCGGTACTGGCCCGGGTTCAGTTCACCATTCGGGTGCCCCAGGTTGAGAACCGCCAACTGCCAACGGCCGAGATTCGGGAGGAAGTCATTGAGCTTGCCCAGTCCTGGCGTGACGGGCTTTCCGAAGCCCTGAGCGAGGTGTATGGCGAAGAACAGGGCAATGAATTGTACCGGCTGTGGGCGGGCGGTTTCCCGGCCAGCTATACCGACATGTTCTCTCCCAGACGGGCCGCCATCGATCTGGAGCATATTGCCGCATCGGCTAATGGTCACGACCTGGCCATGAGCTTCTACCGGGCCCTGGAGGAGGAGGAGAGTACGCTGCATTTCAAGCTCTTCTTCCCGGATGAGCCGCTGCCCTTGTCGGATGTGATGCCGATATTCGATAACCTGGGTTTCCGTGTTATCGGTGAGCACCCCTTCGAGGTGACCGACCGCTACAATAAGGTGGTCTGGATCCACGATTTCACCCTCCGGGCCCACACAGGCAATGTCGTGGATATCCATCGCATCCGGCCCATCTTTGAGGAACTGTTCCGTCGGGTCTGGTACGGCGATGCGGAAGACGATGCCTTCAACCGGATGTTGCTGTCGTCCTACATGAGTTGGCGGGAAATCGCGTTGCTGCGGACCTATGCCCGGTACATGCGTCAGATCCGGTTCTCCAACAGCCAGGCTTTTATTTCCGGCACACTGGTGAATCACGTTGAGCTGACCCGGCTGTTACTGGAGTTTTTCGAGATCCGCTTCAACCCTGAGCGCTACCAGAGCCCCGGCAAGAGCCAGGCGGCCCAACAGAAGCTGGAAATCGAATTCAATGCCGGCCTGGAGGATGTCGAGAATCTCAGTGAGGACCGGGTACTTCGGCTGTACCTGGAATTGATCCAGGCTACCCTGCGCACCAACTACTACCAGTTGGATGAGGCTGGCGGTCCCAAGCCTTACATCAGCGTGAAGTTTGATGCCGCCGGGATCCCGGATATGCCCTTGCCCGTGCCGATGTTCGAGATTTTTGTATACTCTCCAAGCGTTGAAGGTGTGCATCTCCGGGGTGGCAAGGTCGCCCGCGGGGGCTTGCGCTGGTCTGACCGGTTTGAGGACTACCGCACGGAGATCCTGGGGCTGGTCAAAGCCCAACAGGTCAAGAATGCGGTCATCGTGCCGGTCGGTGCCAAGGGTGGTTTTGTTGCCAAGCGCCTGCCGGACCCGTCGAACCGGGAGGCCTTCCAGGCTGAAGGCATTGAGGCCTACAAGACATTTATCCGGGGTTTGCTGGATATTACGGACAATCTGATGGATGCTGGTATTGCGCCTCCGGAACGGGTTATTCGTCACGACGAAGATGACCATTACTTGGTAGTGGCGGCTGACAAAGGCACGGCAACCTTCTCGGATATTGCCAATGGCCTGGCCGCGGAATACGGCTTCTGGATGGCCGATGCCTTCGCGTCCGGCGGCAGTAACGGTTACGACCACAAGAAAATGGGCATTACTGCCCGGGGCGCCTGGGTATCGGTTGAGCGTCACTTCCGGGAGATGGGCATCAACCCGGCACTGGATGAATTCACCGCCATCGGCATTGGTGACATGGGCGGCGACGTCTTCGGCAACGGCATGTTGTGCTCGGAGAAGACCAAATTGGTCGCTGCCTTCAACCACCTGCACATCTTTATTGACCCCTCGCCGGATCCGGAGCAAAGCTACAAGGAGCGCAAGCGCCTGTTCGGACTTCCCCGTTCCGCCTGGACAGACTATGACCGCAAGCTGATTTCCGAAGGAGGTGGGGTTTTCAGTCGGAATGCCAAGTCCATCCCGGTCAGCCCGGAAATGAAGAAACTGTTGGCTATCAAGTCCGACCGGGTGCCGCCAAACATGCTGATTTCGCATATCCTCAAGGCCCAGGTCGATCTGCTCTGGGTGGGTGGTATCGGCACCTATGTGAAAAGCGCCAGCGAATCCCATGGTGACGTGGGTGACAAGGCCAACGATGGTCTGCGGATCAACGGTTCGGAACTGCGGTGCAAGGTGGTCGGCGAGGGCGGCAACCTTGGCCTGACACAGCTCGGCCGGATTGAGTTCGCCCTACGGGGCGGGCGCCTGAACACCGACTTTATAGATAATTCCGGTGGCGTGGATTGTTCCGACCATGAGGTCAACATGAAGATCCTGCTCAACCGGGCCGTGGCCATGGGTGATCTCACCAACAAACAGCGCAACGTCATGCTGGAAGAAATGACCGACGATGTTGCCGAACTGGTGCTCAAGAACAACTACCGGCAAACCCAGGCCATCAGCATTGCCAGTGAGGACGCGGCGACCCGCCTGGAGGAGTACCGCCGGCTGATGAATTCCTTTGAGAGCGCGGGCAAGCTGAACCGGGCCCTGGAATTCCTGCCGGATGATGAAACCCTGTCCGAGCGCAAGCTGGACAACAAGGGGCTGACCCGGCCGGAACTGTCGGTTCTTATTTCTTACGTCAAGGGTGATCTGAAACAGACCCTGGTCGACAGCACTCTGCCTGACGATCCCATGCTGGCCGGTGAAATGTACAAGGTCTTTCCACGGGATCTGACCCAGAAATTCTCGAAGGAGCTGGGAGAGCATCAACTGCGTCGTGAAATCATCGCGACCCAGATTGCCAATGACATGGTCAACCACATGGGGATTACCTTTGTGGAGCGGCTGAGTCAGTCCACTGGCGCTGATGCGGCCTCCATTGCGCTGGCCTGGATCATTGCCCGGGATGTGTTCCGCATTGACAACTGGTGGGACCGGATTGAGGACCTGGATTTTCATGTCCCGGCCCAGCTACAGATGGAACTGATGCAGGATCTGATGCGCCTTATGCGCCGTTCGGTGCGCTGGCTGTTGCGCAACCGTCGGGCGGAGCTCAGCATTCAGTACCATATGGAGCGCTTTGCCGACAGCGTCTGGGCGATTACCGCCGGGCTGCCCGAGTATCTTGGCGATCAGGCCAGGGCTACCTGGGAAAAACGGCATCAGGCTCTGGTGGATGCAGGGCTACCGTCAGAACTGGCGTCTGTTGTTTCGGGCACCGGGCACCTGTATTCGTCTCTGAGTATTATTGAAGCCCACGAAGCTTCCGGGATGCCACTGAAAACGGTTGCCAACCTCTATTATGAACTGGGTGACCGTCTGGATCTGAACTGGTTTGCCAGCGCCATTGCGGAGCTTATACCTGCTTCCCACTGGCAGGCGCTGGCCAGGGAAAGTTTCCGTGAGGACCTGGACTGGCAGCAGCGGGCTCTGACCACCGGCGTGCTGAAGCTGGCAGCAAAGCCGGAAGACGTGCCTGCCTGTGTGGAGAGTTGGCTGTCGCGCCATCAGCAGATGATTGATCGCTGGAAATCCATGCTGTCGGAGCTCAAGGGTGTGCGGGAGCCGGAATACGCCATGTTCTCGGTGGCGCTGCGTGAGCTGCTGTATCTGGCCCAGAGCACCATGCACCAGCCATACGTCGAGGCAGAGGTTCAGACCAACTGAGTATTGCCGTTCGCCATGTTCAGGAAGCCTGGAAGCGGGGACGGTACGTTCGGGGCGTCAGAAAACCGACCAGTAAGTGCTTTCGAGTCTCGCTTTCAAACCGCGACTTGTCGGCTCATTCCGGTTAAAGTCTCCCGTTCACGAATCATTCACGCGGGATCAGCCAGATAATGTCATTGCCCAATTCCCATGAGGTCCTGTTGCGAAACCGCCACCTCTTGCAGGAGCGGGTGGCTCTGTTGGGCGTAGCCGCCAACGGACTGCTGGCGGGTCTGCCGGCTGGCGGTATGGCCATGAGTGAGCATGCCGGAGTGTGTGCCGCCCTTGCCGGGCAAGAAAATTGGCAGGTTTGTTTCGGCTACGACGATCCGGCACTGGCCGGCGGCACCTTTGACACCCTGGTTGTATTTCTGCCCAAGGCCCGGGCGGAGCTTGATCTTCGTCTTGCCCTTGCGCGTTGGTTGGCGGCGCCGGGCGCCCGGGTGGTTCTTGTTGGCGAGAAGAAAGAAGGCATTGCCGGAGCCGGCAAACAGCTCAAAGCCGTGACGCCGGAGGCCACCAAGGTCGATAGCGCCAGGCACTGCCAGGTCTGGTGTGCCGAGAATATTGAACCGCTGCCCGAATTCTCGCTTCAGCAGTGGATGACCTGGGCAGGCATTGACTGCAAGTCGGTGCATCTTGAAGTCGCAGGACTGCCGGGTATTTTCAGCTTCGGTGAACTGGATGAGGGCACCCGCCTGCTGCTGGGAACACTGGACGAGAATCCACTGCAATCCGGACCTATACTCGATTTTGCCTGCGGCGCCGGTGTCCTTGGTGCCTGGCTGCATCGCTGGCACGAGCAGCAGAACCAACCCCGGGTAACGGTTGATGGGATTGATGTACAGTCCCAGGCGGTTATCTGTGCCCGGGCCACCTACCAGCGGAATGGCGTTTCAGGAAGGATACTGGCCTCGGATGGCCTTCCGGAGGTTGAGGGCGCCTGGCCCGTGGTTATAAGCAATCCGCCCTTTCATACCGGTGTCAGAATCGATCTGTCGATGACTGAACACTTTCTTCGCGACGTGATGCGTCATCTTGCACCAAGTGGTGAGGTGCGTTTGGTGGCGAACAGCTTTCTGCCCTACGAGCCACTGATGAGGCGTTGCATCGGCCCGGTTGAACGATTGCGGGAAGATCGGCGGTTTACCGTTTATCGTGCTTTTCGCCGGCCTTGAAAGGAAAAAACTCCCAGCCGGAAATGGCAACCGCCAAACTCGTTTTTTCCTGGCAGCCCTCGCAACACCAAAAGTCATACGGATTACAGAGTTGGAGCGGGGCGGTCGTAACCAAGACGGGCCAGAGTGTCCACGATGGTCTGAGTCTGGCTGTCTATTTCGATGTTCACCCGTTGACCTTCTTCACAGGTGCCAAAGGTCGTGGCCCTCAGGGTTTCCGGAATCAGGTGGACGTTGAAACGGTTGCCCCGAACTTCACCAATGGTGAGGCTGGCGCCGTTGATCGCGATGTAGCCCTTGGGAAAGAGGTAGCGTGCCCATTGCCCGGGCACTTCAAACCACAAGGTGACATTGTTCTCCGGCCGTAATATCTCGACAATCCGTGCTGCGGTATGGATGTGCCCTGACAGCAGATGGCCGCCAATTTCATCTCCGATCCGGGCGGCGCGTTCGAAATTAACCTGGTCTCCGGCTTCAAGATCCCCCAGCGTGGTCAGTCTCAGGGTTTCCTGCATGGCATCAAAATAAAGCACGCTGTTTTCCTGGCGTGTAACGGTCAGGCAGGTGCCGTTGATTGCCACCGATGCGCCAATGGGGACACCGCCTGCCTTTTCTGCCGGCAGCCGGATAGCAAAAGTGCTCAGTCCGGGCGCGGCAGTGACGTCTTCGATGCTTGCAATGCCCTGGACAATGCCTGTGAACATAAGCCTGACCTCGTAGGGGGTGGTGTGAGGATGCCGTCTGGCGGGTGTGCCAAGGATAGCGAGCGGGCTGCCCGATGCCAAGGTTTGGGACGGGAAATTCAAGTATCCTATGTGATGGCCGATACGCTTTCAAACCCCTGGACCCGGACAATCCGCCATGGCTGAAAATCAGAGTAAGGCTGCTACCCGGGCGAATGAGCCGGCGCAGGCACCGGTACTGCGGCCAGGCCGGCCGGCAGATCCCGTGCCGGCATCCATAGCCACGGTGGGCCAGGCCTCGGTATCGGCCAGCCAGACCGCAGAAACCGAAACATCCGGTCAGGGGCCGGACACCGGTGTCGAGCGCGCTAAATCGTCGGGCGGTGAAGAGTCCCCGGATACCGGCAGTGACAGGGCCGAGAGGGTGTTGGCGGAATCCCGGCAGCGCAGACTGCGGCTGATGCTGCGACAGTGCGATCGGGTGCTGCTGATGGATTTTGATTTACTGGCGATGAACGGTTGGCCGGACAACTATACTCTGGCCGAGGCGCGCCGGAGTCGGGATCTCTGGTTGTTCAGTGCGTTGATCGCGGCGGCCATCTTCCTGAGCGGCCTGACCGGGTTCGTCCCAGCCTGGATTGCCGGTGGCGGCTTTGGCGCCTTTGTGATCATTCTGTTGCTCGGAGTTCCGACGGTACGCGGAATCTACACCAGCAAACCCTCCTATCTTGATCTGATCATGACCCGCCAGCGGATGCTCCGTGAGGCAAGGCAACACGTCGCCCACCTGGAAGGCTCGGATGGCCTTGTCTGGCAATGTGCACGGATGGCCGACTTTAACCCTGCGCTGAAAAATGCCCGGTTCAGTCATCTTCTGAGGTTGTCCGAGAACCGTATCCTGCCCCGGCAGTTGACTCGCCGGGAGCATGTGCGTCTGTACCTGATCTATCTGCTGGAGGCAGAGAAGGCATATAGCCGGGTTCAGAAAGCGTTTTTCGAGGGTAACCAGGAAGCAATTGACCAGGGCTGGGAGGAAGTGGCGGCAGAGCCTGAACCCAGAACTTGACACGGATACTCTTCAACCGTATGTTTCCAAACGCATGTTTCAAACAGACGTTTGCCAGAGGCATTGATAACAAAATGGCGCAGTCCGATACCGTTGACCGGATTCTCGATGCAGCCGAAGAGCTGTTCGCCGACCAGGGTTTTTCGGAAACCTCGCTCCGAATGATTACCAGTAAGGCTAAAGTGAATCTGGCCGCAGTCAATTACCATTTTGGTTCAAAGAACGCCCTGATTCATGCCGTCTTTGCGCGCTTCCTGGCGCCGTTTTCAGCAACGCTGAATAATGCCTTTGATGAGCTTGAGGAAGGGTGTGACGGACAGCCGCCAACCTTGGATCAAACGCTCTGGGCGCTCACGGAAAGCGCGATTCGCATGCCCCAGCGCAACGAAAAGGGTATATCGATCTTCATGCGCCTGCTCGGGCTTGCCTACACCCAGTCCCAGGGGCATTTGCGCCAGTTCCTGGAACAGGAATACGGTGAGGCCTTCAGCCGTTTCATGGAGCTGCTCAAGGCAGCGACCCCGCAACTGTCTCCGGTGGATCGCTATTGGCGGATTCAGTTCATGCTCGGTGCAACGGCGTTCACAATGTCCAGCAGCGATACGCTGAGGGATATTCTCCGGAACAAACTGGGTGTTGAAACCGCCGTCCAGGAGATTGCTGCCCGTCTGGTACCCTTCCTGGCTGCCGGTATGCAGGCGGAAGACGCCATGCTGGCAGCCAGGTTTCGGTTGCCTGAGTTCCTTCCTCTCGGTTAGGCTTGCCTTCAAACCTCCAAGGGAGCCTGGCCGGTTTTGACGCATCCTGAATTAGTCCGAATTGACATTGACCTGACCCTTCAATGCCTGCGGCTTGAAACCGAAGCGGGGGAAGTTATTGCCTCCTACCCGGTTTCCACCGCGCTTAACGGGCCGGGCGAAAGCGATGGCAGTGGCCGCACCCCCAGGGGCGAACATTACATCCGGGCCAGTATTGGTGCCGGACTCAAGGCCGGAACGGTATTCCGTGCCCGGCGCCCCACAGGCGAAACCTATAACCCGGAACTTGCCAGGCAGCACCCCGACCGAGACTGGATCCTGAGCCGGATTCTCTGGTTATGCGGTCGCGAGTGGGGCCAAAACAGAGGCCCGGGTGTCGATACTTTCCGTCGCTTCATATACATTCACGGCACACCGGACAGCGAGCCCATGGGTGTGCCGCTGTCCCACGGCTGTGTGCGGATGCGCAATGAAGATATAATTGCTCTGTTTGATTGCGTCGGTCCGGGAACAGCCGTTTCCATTCGATAAACCTTCAGAAACCAGAGGGATCCGATGATCGGGGATGTTATGGCCATGGTGAATGGCTGGATCGGGACTTTCGGGCTACTGCCTGGAGCCTGGCGGGCTGGTATTGTCGTGTTTGCGCTGGTTTTCGGAACGGCTACGGTGGCGTATATCGCCGGTCACATCATCAGCATTCTTGAGCGCAAGTTCAGCCAGACCAATAACCTGTGGGACGATACCTTGCTGCATGCGGCCCGCACACCGGTGGTGGCGTTTGTCTGGCTGCAGGGGGTCTACTGGGCTGCCGAAGTGGCTCATCGCTATTCGGAAGCGGAGATCTTCAAGATCAACGATGCGCTTTTGCAGTTGGGGTTTGTCTTCGTTCTGGTGTGGGCAGTCCTGAGGCTGATCAAGGAAGCGGAGGGGATTCTGTCATCGCCTCTGAAAATGAAGCAGCCCATGGACTACACCACCGTAAATGCGGTGAGCAAATTATCCCGGGCCGTGGTCATTATCACCGCCGTGCTGACGGCGATGCAATCCATGGGCTACAGTATTTCCGGGGTCCTGGCGTTTGGCGGTGTGGGCGGTATTGCCGTTGGCTTTGCCGCCAAGGACCTGCTGGCCAACTTTTTCGGTGGCTTTATCATTCATCTCGACCGGCCGTTCAAGGTCGGGGACTGGGTGCGCTCGCCGGACCGGAACATTGAGGGCACGATTGAGCATATTGGCTGGCGTCTGACCACCATCCGCACCTTCGACAAGCGTCCGCTTTATGTGCCGAATGCTGCATTTACCACTATCGCGGTGGAGAATCCGTCTCGCATGACCAACCGGCGGATCTATGAAACAATTGGCATCCGCTATGCCGATGTCGGGCAGATGGCCATTATTGTTAATGGCATCAAGGCGATGCTGCAGCAGCATGAGGACATCGCCAGCGACGAGACCCTGATTGTCAATTTCCTGGCGTTCAACGCGTCGTCACTGGATATCATGGTTTATGCCTTCACCAAAACCACCCAGTGGGTCCGGTTCCACGAAGTCAAACAGGATGTGCTGTTGAAAATCAGCAACCTTATTGAAGGCTATGGTGCCGAGGTGGCCTTCCCGACCCGGACGCTGCATCTTCCCGGAGGCGTTCGGTTATCCGGGTCGCCGGCTGATGATTCGCGCGATCAGGGAGTTGGTTCCGCTGCTCGGGAAAACGGGGCGAAATCGCAACAGAGTCAGAGAACGGGAGATATGGAAACTTCAGGAGGCACGGAATGATGGCACCGGAGAAAATCCACCCCGTAGGTATTATTGGCGGCACCGGCCTGACCACGCTGTCAGGCCTGGAATTCACCGGCGAGAACAGGGGTGGAACGCCCTGGGGAATGCCATCCGCAGCCCTGGTTCAGGGGCGGTTGGGTAATCAGCCGGTTATTTTTCTGTCGCGCCATGGTAATCCGCACCGTATTCCACCCCACCAGGTGAACTACCGGGCGAACCTCAAGGCACTTTATGATGCCGGTGTCAGAACGGTGGTCGGTGTCAACGCAGTGGGCGGGATCCACCCGGATATGGGGCCGGCGCATGTGGTCGTTCCCGATCAGATCATTGATTACACCTGGGGGCGTGACAGCACCTTCTTCGAGGGTGACATGGATTTGGTGACCCACATTGATTTCACCTGGCCCTACGACGAGAGTGCGCGCCAGATTCTCATTGATGCCGCCGGCGCTGAGGGCGTGCCCTTCTCCGGTTTTGGTGTGTATGGTGCAACCCAGGGGCCGAGACTGGAAACGGCGGCGGAGATTATCCGGATGGAGCGGGACGGTTGCGATCTGGTGGGCATGACCGGTATGCCGGAAGCCTCGCTGGCGGCGGAGCTGGGGATGCGTTACGTCTGTCTCGCGCTGGTGGTAAATCGGGCGGCCGGTAAATCCGATCACAGCATCACCATGGAGGAGATTGAAGCGGCCATCGAGCAGGGAATGTCCGGTATCAAACGGATCCTCGAAGCCGCCGTGGCCGGCCTGGGAGTGCTTACTCCGTTGCCTCAATCTTCCTGAAGAATACCAGCACACCGATGGTGGGGGAGTCCAGGAAGTGGATTTCCTCGCTGCGCATCCGCCGGGTTTCCCGGATCCAGGTCAATAGTTCAAGCGGAGCGGGTTCAGCCAGGACAGGGAGTTGCTGAGCTGCAGACGCGTTGGTTGTCGCTGAACCGGCTTCTGCGGGAGACGGTGTTTGCCGGGACATGTCGGCCATCGCACCCGCAGACAGCTCTGACGCGCCTTCCGCCGCTAACTGCCAGTGGTTGAGATGAACATTGACGTGCAGATAGCGTTGCCGGTCAATGGTAATGTGGCCCTCAACCTCCCGGGTGCGAGCGTCTTCAAGCCAGTCGCCTGTCTCGACCCGCAAGGGTGTTCCCCGATAATCCGGTGGGAACGCCTGGTACCAACCGGCAGCAACGAGCACCCGGTACCGGCCGCTGCGTTCAAGTCTGGCGGCGGCACTGGCAAGATAAAGGTCTTTCCGGGGCGCCAATTTCAGAGTGGTTTTCGTGGTGCCATCCTCAAGCGCTGACCAGAGAACCTCATCCGTTGCCGTCGGCTCCTCTACCGTGCGGCCAGACATGCGCTCATTCACGGCCTCGGGCTCAATAATCCGTTCAAGAATCACGAACTCGGCCCGGTAGTAGTCATTGG
>JAXHUV010000001.1:0-19465 GCA_034189445.1 Pseudomonadota bacterium | reverse complement strand
AAAGCTCAGCAGGAGGGCTGCCAGGATGGCTTGGGTCGGGTACCGGCACCAGTGAATTCCTTCAATCTGCAAGGGTCGTACTCCACATGTTGGTCGGCTGTTCATAAGCCGGACCTGTCGCTTTTTGCCGGCTCCAACTCGCCCAGCATCCGGGAAACGCCGTCGAGTTTACCACCGGTTGTGGCATCCTTCAGCCGAAAACGGAAGCTGTTGGCACCTTCGAGCCGATACTGGTCCGGTGAGGATTGCACTTTTTTAACCAGGACCAGGGGGTCCACCGGTGTCGAGCTGCCAAACTCGAGCCGCGCCCATTCCTTGCCGGCATCCACTTTAACGATACCGAGGGCTTCCGCCCGGAGCCGAAGCTCGGTCTGGCGGATCAGGTTTTTGGCGGGGCCCGGTAATAATCCGAACCGGTCAATCATTTCAACCTGAAGTTCTTTTAATGCTTCCGGACTGTCCACATTGGCAATCCGTTTGTAGAGCATCAGTCGGTTATGGACATCCGGCAGGTAGTCCTCGGGAATCAGTGCCGGGATTCTCAGGTTCATTTCGGTGCCGTGGCTCAGGGGCAGGTCGGCATTGGGCGTACGGCCTTCGCGGATGGCCTTGACGGCTTCGTCCAGCAGTTGCATGTAAAGAGTAAAGCCAATGCTCTCGATCTGGCCGCTCTGCTCTTCGCCCAACAACTCGCCCGCGCCCCGGATTTCCAGGTCGTGGGTAGCCAGCATAAAACCAGCGCCCAGATCCTGGGCCTCCGAGATGGCGTCCAGCCGTTTTTTGGCATCCGCCGTAATCGATTTCGGCGGTGGTGTGAGCAGATACGCATAGGCCTGGTGGTGAGATCGGCCCACGCGGCCCCGAAGCTGATGCAGCTGAGCCAGGCCGAACTTGTCCGCCCGCTCGATGATGATGGTGTTGGCGCTGGGAACGTCGATACCGGTTTCAATGATGGTGGTGCACACCAGTACGTTAAAGCGCTTGTGGTAGAAGTCCGACATGATCTTCTCCAGATCCCGCTCCCGCATCTGGCCGTGGGCGACACCGACACGGGCTTCGGGAATCAATGATCGGAGATCTTCGGCGGTTTTCTCAATGGTCGCGACATCGTTATGGAGGAAATAGACCTGACCGCCACGGAGAATTTCCCGCAGAATGGCTTCCTTGACCATGGCGTTGTCTTTCTGGCGCACGAAGGTTTTCACCGAGAGTCGCCGCGCCGGTGGTGTTGCGATAATTGAGAGGTCTCTCAGGTGCCCCATGGCCATGTTCAACGTTCGCGGAATCGGAGTCGCGGTCAGGTTGAGTATGTCGACTTCCGCCCGCAGTGCCTTGAGTCTTTCCTTTTGCTGTACGCCAAAGCGGTGCTCTTCATCGATGATGACCAGCCCGAGATTCTTGAATTTGATGTCGCCCTGAAGCAGTTTGTGGGTACCGATGACAATGTCCGCCCTGCCATTCTCCACGGCATCAAGGGCCCTGCTGGTCTGGCCCGAGGTTCGGAACCGGCTGAGCAGTTCGATTTGCACCGGGGTATCGGAGAAACGATCCCGGAAGGATTCGTAGTGCTGCTGGGCAAGCAGGGTGGTGGGAACCAGGACCGCCACCTGTCTGCCAGACCAGGTGGCCAGGAAGGCCGCGCGCATGGCGACCTCGGTTTTTCCGAAGCCCACATCACCACATATCAGGCGGTCCATGGGCTGTTCACTGATCATGTCTTCGAAGACTGACTGGATGGCGACCTGCTGGTCCGGCGTTTCCTCGAACGGGAAGCGAGCGGCAAAAGCGCGGTAGGCCTCCTTGGGGTCCTCGAAGCTGAAGCCCTTGCGTGCTTCCCGGCGGGCGTAGACATCCAGTAGCTCAGCGGCGGTATCGCGGATTTTCTCGAGGGCTTTTTGCTTGGCCGTATTCCAGCGATCCGTTCCGAGCTTGTGCAGCGGAGCATGCTCGGTATCATTGCCGGCATAGCGGGAAATCAGATGCAGGCTGGAGACCGGTACATAGAGCCTGGAACCGCCGGCGTACTCAAGCATCAGAAATTCGCTAGTTTCGCCTTCAACCGTAATGGTCTCCAGACCCAGGTAGCGGCCAATACCGTGGTCTATGTGAACCACCGGTGCGCCAACCCGCAATTCCGACAGGTCCCGGAAACCGGCATCGTCGGTTTCCGTAGGTTTTGATCGGCGCCGCCGCTGCAGTACCCGCTCTCCAAACAGGGCCGTTTCGGTAATCAGGGCAATGGAGTGCTCGGGGAGTACCAGGCCTTGTTCCATCGGAGCAACGGTAATGGCCAGTGGGCTTTCTTTATTTTCTAGAAAAGCCTGCCAACCGGAGAGGGTTTTCAGTTCAAGGCCCTGTTCGCCAAGATTCTCCATCAGGGCTTCTCGCCGACCGGAAGATTCGGCGCAGATCAGTACCTGGCCATCGAATTCTCCGAGAAACCGCTTGAGACGACCGGCCGGATCCGCGGCCCGACCATCCATGGCGATATCAGGCAGAGTTGTCGTCGGGCAGTTGACGGATCCGGCGGCATCCCGGGTTTCGGAGGAGACTGTCACCCTCGGGAAGGCTTTCAGGTGCCTGAACAGCTCTTCCTGCTGCAGAAACAGGCGGGTGGGTGGCAGAATCGGTCGCAGGCGATCGTGGCGCCGGTCTTCAAAACGGTTGCGGGTCTCGCTGTCAAATTGGCTGATTGCATCGTTCAGTCCGTCGGCGGTAAAGACATGGGTCGCCCCGGGCAGGTAGTCAAACAGGGTTGCCGTCTCGTCGAAGAACAGGGGCAGATAGTACTCGATGCCCGGCGGGGTGATGCCCTGTGTCACGTCCTGGTAGACGGGAGAGTTTTTGTCGGCATCCGGGAATTGTTCGAACCAGCGGCCGCGGAACCCCGCGCGTGCCTCCTTGTGCCAGGGGAATTCGAAAGCCGGCAGCAGCTCGATGCGTTCAATCCGGTCGACCGAGCGCTGGGTCTCGGGATCGAAGGTGCGGAGGGTTTCGATCTCATCATCGAACAGGTCAATCCGGTAGGGCTGGCTGGCCCCCATGGGGAAAATGTCCAGAATAGCACCACGGACAGCGTATTCGCCGTGTTCGTAGACATTCTCGGCGTGCCGGTAACCCGCCGCTTCCAGCTGCATTCGCCAGTTCTCGATGTCCAGGGACTGTCCCACTTCCAGGAGCAGAGTGTTGCCCCGCAGGTAGGTTACCGGCGGCAGTCGGTGCATCAGGGTTCGTGCCGGAACCACCAATACCCCATGGTTGGTTGACGGCAAGCGGTGCAGGGTCCGGATCCGCCGGGAGATGATGTCCTGATGGGGCGAAAACAGATCGTAAGGCAGGGTTTCCCAGTCTGGCAGGGACAGCAGCTCCAGTCCGTCTTCGCCGATCGCGGGGCCATCTTCTTCCGGAGGTAATCCGAGGAAGAAACGCATGGCCTGCTCAAGCCGGATGGCGTCGGCGGTGCTGCGGGTAATGACCAGGGTCAGGCCACTGTGGGCGCGCGCGCTTTCACAGATGGCCAGCGCGTCACTGCTGCCATGCAGTTGACCCCACGTCCTGTGATCGGCCGGCAGGGACGGGAAAGCCGGGGCAATCATGGGTTGGGGCGAAAAATTTGTGGTTGCACCTTGGCTCATGGGCAGTCTGGTTCTCCTGCTGTGGATATCCGGGAGGCGGCGAGGTGCGTATTCTAACGTTCGCAGTCAGCCCTGTCATGGCAGTGGCTGAAAGGCGGCTTTCCGACAGGCTGCTGGCCAACTTGATTCATCCGAAGGCCGTGGGCTGGCGTATTTGCGGTTGGTGGGATTAAACTGGATAATGTGCGGCCAAAATTCAAGTGCCAACTGTAGAGGTCCCAGCGTGAGTCACGAACAGATCAATCAGCACCTGTCCAACTGGACAGAACGAGAATCCACCGCGGAAGCCATGATTCCGCTGATCGGCCGCCTCTACCGCAAGAATAATGTGATTACTTCTGTATATGGTCGCGCCATCATCAACCAGTCGGTGATTGATATTATTCGTGCCCACCGGTTTGTGCGTCAGGTTGAAGACAGCGAGCTTTCCGTGCACGACACCCTGCCGATTCTGCAGGCCATGGACAGGCTTGATCTTGGTCGCGCTCACGTGGATATCGGCAAGCTGGCGGTCAAGTTCAAAGACCAGGACAGTGGCCTGACCGAATTCCTGAAGCGTGAAATTGGCCCGATTGTGGGGCAATACGCCGCTCAGTCCGAAGAGGACGCCCATAATGATACCAAAGACGTGGTTCTTTACGGTTTTGGTCGTATCGGTCGTCTGCTGGCGCGTATCCTTATCGAAAAAGCCGGTGGTGGTAACAATCTGCGCCTGCGCGCGATTGTTGTTCGCCAGGGTGGGGCGGAAAACGATCTTGAGAAGCGTGCCAGCCTGCTGCGCCGCGACTCGGTGCACGGGCCGTTCGATGGCACCATTACCGTTGATGAGAAAGAATCAGCCCTGATTGCCAACGGCAACTACATCAAGGTGATCTATTCCGATGGCCCGGACAAGGTGGATTACACCGGCTACGGCATCAATAATGCGATCGTGATCGACAATACCGGTAAGTGGCGTGATGAGGCAGGTCTTGGCCTGCACCTGAAATCAAAGGGCGTCAGCCGCGTTATCCTGACGGCACCGGGTAAGGGCGATATCAAGAATATCGTTTATGGCGTCAACAACGACTGGATCACCGGCGAAGACAGGATCCTGTCAGCAGCCTCCTGTACCACCAATGCCATCACGCCGGTGCTGAAGGCGATTGAGGACGAGTACGGCATCGAAGACGGTCACGTCGAGACTGTGCATTCCTACACCAACGACCAGAATCTGATCGACAATTACCACAAGGGTAGCCGCCGCGGGCGCAGTGCGGTCCTGAACATGGTACTTGCCGAGACAGGGGCCGCCAAGGCCGTTGCCAAGGCGCTGCCGGTTCTGAAAGGCAAACTGACAGGCAATGCGATTCGGGTACCGACGCCGAACGTCTCCATGGCGATCCTGAATCTTAACCTCAAGAGTGATGTTGAGGTGGAAAGCGTGAACAACTATTTGCGGGATATGGCGTTGCACTCGGAGCTGCAAAAACAGATCGACTTCGTGAATTCCCCGGAAGTGGTTTCCTCCGACTTTGTCGGTTCCCGCCACGCCGGCATCGTCGATGCCCAGGCAACCATTGCCAGCGGTAAGCGTCTGATCCTGTACGTCTGGTACGACAACGAGTTCGGCTACAGCGCCCAGGTGATCCGCGTGGTCAGCCAGATGGCAGGTGTAAACTACCCGATCTTCCCCAAACGTGCGAGAGACTGAGCGAATCGAATTGATCTGGTAAAGTGAGTGAAAGTTCCAAAAACCCCGACAGCGATCCTGCCGGGGTTTTTGTTTTTGCGGCGAAAAAAATTGGCCCGTTTCGTTAACGGCGTTTTAACGGGTTCCGGTTTCTGGTGGAAATAACTCTCCTTAATCTTTATAATTGGCGGGATTTTTGGTTCGTCTGGCGCCTCGGTTCCCATCTTTTCCAGGGCCGCGGGGGCCGGCGTTAGTAATTCAAAGAATAGTTTCTGATGATTGGACAAGCCTAATGATCAAGATCAAAAAAGGCCTGGATCTTCCCATCAGTGGCGCTCCCGAACAGACCATCACAGACGGCAAACCCGTTCGCCATGTAGCGTTGATCGGTTTTGACTATATCGGCATGAAGCCGACGATGGCTGTGAAAGAGGGAGATCGTGTCAAGCGCGGTACGCTGCTGTTCACGGACAAGAAGACCGAAGGCGTTCGTTATACTTCACCCGCCGCCGGTGTGGTGAAAGAGATCAATCGTGGTGAGCGTCGGGTATTCCAGTCGATCGTTATCGAAATCGATGGCGATGAGCCTGAGACCTTTGCATGCTACAACGAAGCGGATTTTGCCAGCCTGGAACGCCAGCAGGTGGTCGATAATCTGGTGGAGTCCGGGCTTTGGACGGCGTTCAAGACGCGGCCTTACAGCAAGGTTCCCGAGATTGATTCCGCTCCCCACTCCATTTTTGTGTCGGTTATGGACACCAATCCGCTGGCAGCGGACCCGACGGTCATCATTGGCGAGAACAACCAGGCGTTTGAGAAAGGCCTCACGCTGCTGAGCAAGCTGACCACGGGCAAGGTGTTTGTCACTGGCAAGCCGGGATCCAACGTTGCGGTTCCCGGGACCGACGCGGTTGAGGTGCATCAGTTTGATGGCAAACACCCGGCGGGTAATGTTGGTACCCATATCCATCATCTGGACCCGGTCTCCGGCAGCAAGACCGTCTGGAGCATCAATTATCAGGACGTTATCGACATCGCCAAACTGTTTGTATCCGGAGAAGTGCCGGTCGAACGTATCGTGGCAATTGGTGGCCCCAAGGCTCTGAAGCCTCGTTTGGTGCGCACCCGTCTGGGTGCCAGTCTCGAGGAGCTTCTGGAAGGTGAGGTTGCCACGGACTGCGAGATCCGGACGATTTCAGGTTCTGTTTTCGGTGGTCGCCGGGGCGACGGCCCCTGCGCTTATCTTGGGCGGTTTGCCAATCAGGTATCCCTGCTTGAAGAGGGCAATAAGCGCGAGTTCATGGGCTGGCTGTCTCCGGGCTCGAACAGGTTCTCGGTGCTGAACATTTATCTGTCCAAGCTGGCTAGCGGCAAGCTTTTCAACTTCACCACCACTACCAACGGTAGTGAGCGGGCAATGGTTCCGGTGGGAGCCTACGAGCAGATCATGCCTCTGGATATTCTCCCGACCCAGCTGTTGCGTTCGCTGATCGTGGGTGATACTGAGATGGCGCAGAAGCTTGGCGCGCTGGAGTTGGATGAAGAAGATCTGGCGCTGTGCACGTTTGTGTGCCCCGGCAAATATGAATATGGTCCGATTCTCCGCGAGAACCTGACCCGAATCGAGATCGAGGGCTAACACGATGGCTATCAGGCAGTTTCTCGATGGAATCGAGCATCACTTTGTAAAGGGTGGCAAGTACCAGCGCTGGTATGCGCTGTATGAGGCCGTGGATACCATTTTCTATACTCCCGGCAAGGTAACCTCAACCACTGCCCATGTGCGTGACGGCATTGACCTCAAGCGTATTATGATCACCGTATGGTTGTGTACTTTTCCGGCGATGTTCTTTGGTATGTGGAATATCGGTTATCAGGCCAACAGTTTCCTGGCGGCCAATCCGGATGCCATGGTTGCTGACGGTGGCCTGCGGGCTGCCTTTATTCAGGCGTTTGCCATTACCGGTGCCGGTGCTGGCGTCTGGGACAACTTCGTTTACGGCCTGGCGTACTTCGTACCCGTCTACTTCGTCACTTTCGTGGTCGGTGGTTTCTGGGAAGTGCTGTTCGCCACTGTGCGTCGTCACGAAGTGAACGAAGGCTTCTTCGTTACATCGATTTTCTTTGCGCTGATCTGCCCGCCCACCATCCCGCTCTGGCAGGTGGCCCTGGGTATCACCTTCGGTGTGGTGATCGGCAAGGAAGTATTCGGCGGTACTGGCAAGAACTTTTTGAACCCGGCCCTGGCCGGTCGTGCGTTTCTCTATTTCGCCTACCCGGCGCAGATCTCTGGCGACACCGTCTGGACTGCCGTGGATGGGTTCAGTGGCGCAACTGCCCTGAGCTGGGCAGCCAGCGGTGGTCTGGAAGCACTGGAAACACAGATTGGCTGGATGAATGCCTTCGTGGGCTCGATTCAGGGCTCCATGGGGGAGACTTCAACCGTCGCGGTGCTTATTGGCGGTCTGATCTTGCTGGTCATGAAGATTGCCAGTTACCGAATCGTCGGTGGTGTGCTGATTGGCATGATTGGCATGTCCTTGCTGCTGAACGTCGCCGGGTCTGAAACCAATCCGATGTTCGCCGTTCCGGCCCACTGGCATTTGGTGATGGGTGGTTTCGCCTTCGGTATGATGTTCATGGCAACGGATCCGGTTTCGGCCGCAATGACCAACACCGGTCGCTGGTGCTTTGGCATTCTGGTGGGCGTGATGACGATTCTTATCCGGGTAATCAATCCGGCCTTCCCGGAGGGCATTATGTTGGCTATCCTGTTCTCTAACCTGTTCGCGCCGCTGATGGACCATTTCGTGGTTCAGGCCAACATCAAACGGAGGCTCGCTCGTGGCTAAAGCTAAGGAAACCGTCTCCAGAACGATCTTGGTTGCGCTGGTACTCAGTGTCTTCTTCTCGGTAATCGTATCGACTGCCGCGGTTATGCTGAAACCGATGCAAGTCAAGAACGAAAACCTCAATATCAAAACCAACATTCTGTCTGCGGCGGGCATGCTCCCCGCAGCGCCCAGCGCAGGCCAGATCGAAGAGCTGTTTTCGCGGTTTGAGGTTCAACTGGTAAATCTCAATACCGGCGAATATGTCGATCCGTCCTATGTCGATGTTGAAGACCCCATGAAGTATGATATGTACAAGGCTGCTTCGAATCCGGAACTGTCCACGGACATTCCTTCGGGCGAGGACAAGGCTGGCATCAAGCGCCGCCCGGATATTGCCAAGGTCTATATTCTGCGTGATGGCGATGACCTCAAGAAAGTTGTCCTCCCGATCCATGGCTATGGCCTTTGGTCGACACTGTACGGCTTTATTTGTCTTCAGGGGGACGCAAACACCGTTGAAGGTCTGGGTTTTTACCAGCAAGCCGAGACTCCCGGTCTGGGTGGCGAAGTTGATAACCCTCTGTGGAAAAGCCAGTGGCAAGGTAAAGAAGTGTACGGTGAGGACATGACCAAGCCACGGATCAAGCTGGTAAAAGGTGGCGTGGCCGCTGACACCAAGAATAAGGAACACAAGGTTGATGCCCTCTCGGGCGCAACACTTACTAGCCGTGGTGTTGAAAATCTGGTGAATTACTGGCTCGGTGACCGCGGCTTTGCTACATACCTGAACAAACTGCGTCAAGGGGAGGTTTGATCATGGCCGAAACTTCAGCCAGGAAGGTTCTTCTGGAACCAATCTTCAGCAATAACCCGATCGCGCTCCAGATTCTGGGTATTTGCTCTGCGCTGGCGGTAACTGCCAGCATGAACGTCACCATCGTGATGTGCCTCTCGGTGATCGCGGTGACGGCATTCTCCAACCTTGCGGTGTCACTCGTTCGCGCACAGATTCCCGGTAGCATCCGGATCATTGTGCAGATGACGATTATCGCCTCACTGGTTATTGTGGTTGACCAGATCCTGAAGGCCTATGCCTACGAAATCAGCAAACAGCTCTCGGTATTTGTCGGGCTGATCATTACCAACTGCATTGTTATGGGTCGTGCTGAAGGCTTTGCCATGAAGAACGGTCCCTGGCTCAGCTTCCTGGATGGTGTCGGTAACGGGCTTGGTTACTCGGTCTTGCTGTTGTTTGTTGCTTTCTGGCGTGAGCTGCTGGGCTCCGGATCGCTGTTTGGCTTTACGTTGCTTAACCCGGTCAGTGATGGAGGCTGGTACGTTACCAATGGCCTTCTGCTTCTGCCGCCGAGCGCCTTCTTCATTATCGGTCTTACCATCTGGGCTTTACGCGCGTGGAAGCCGGAACAAGTTGAAGCGGTTGACTACAAGCTGTCAAGTCACAAAGTGAAGGAGGCCTTTTGATGGAACATTATATCAGTCTGTTCGTTAAGGCCGTTTTCATCGAAAACATGGCGTTGGCGTTCTTTCTGGGGATGTGCACTTTTATCGCCATTTCCAAGAAAATTGAAGCGGCCATAGGCCTCGGGATCGCTGTTATTGTTGTACTGACATTGACGGTGCCGGTTAACAACCTGATCTATAACAACATCCTCCGTGAGGGAGCGCTGGGTTGGGCCGGGCTGCCGAATACGGATCTGAGTTTCCTCGGTTTGATCACCTACATTGGTGTTATCGCGGCCATTGTCCAGATCATGGAAATGGTATTGGATAAGTATATCCCCGCGCTTTATACCGCTTTGGGTGTTTTCCTGCCTCTGATTACCGTTAACTGCGCAATCATGGGTGCCGCACTGTTCATGGTGGAGCGGGATTATGACTTCGGTGAGAGTGTGGTCTATGGCTTCGGTGCTGGCGCCGGCTGGGCGCTGGCGATCATTGCCCTGGCGGGCATTCGCGAGAAGCTTAAGTACAGTGACGTTCCGGAAGGCCTGCGTGGTCTGGGTATCACCTTCATTACCGTTGGTCTGATGTCCCTGGGCTTCATGTCCTTCTCCGGTATCTCACTGTAATACACCCGGTGATTCGGTTTAACGAAAAGGCGAGACCATGAGTACAGAAATTATTCTCGGCGTGGTCATGTTCACCGTTATCGTTCTGGCCCTGGTCGCAGTGATTCTTGCGGCCCGGTCCAGGCTGGTAAGCACCGGTGATGTGACCATTGAAATCAACGACGATCCTGAACACACGCTAAAGACCGAGGCCGGCGGCAAGCTGCTCGGTACTCTGGCGAACAGTGGTATTTTCCTGTCCTCTGCCTGCGGTGGTGGCGGTACCTGCGCCCAGTGCAAGTGCAAGGTTCTGGAGGGCGGCGGTGCCATGTTGCCAACGGAAAAAACCCACTTCACCAACCGTGAAGAGAAGGAAGGCTGGCGCCTGTCCTGTCAGGTTCCTGTCAAACAGGACATGAAGGTGGAAGTACCGGAAGAGTTCTTCGGGGTCAAGAAGTGGGAATGCGAGGTTATCTCCAACCACAACGTGGCCACCTTCATTAAAGAGCTGGTACTCAAGCTGCCCGAAGGCGAGGAAGTTGACTTCCGGGCCGGCGGTTACGTTCAGCTCGAGTGTCCTCCTTACGAGATCGACTTCAAGGATTTCGATATCGAGGAAGAGTTTCACGAAGACTGGGACAAGCACAACATCTGGCGCTACAAGGCGGTCAACAAGGAAGAAACCATCCGGGCCTATTCCATGGCCAACTACCCGGAAGAGAAGGGTGTTCTCAAGTTCAACATCCGTATTGCCACGCCACCTCCTGGATCGGACCATCCGCCGGGCATCATGTCCAGCTATGTGTTCAGCCTGAAGCCGGGTGACAAGATTACCGTTATGGGGCCGTTCGGTGAGTTCTTCGCCAAGAAGACCGATGCTGAAATGGTATTCATCGGCGGTGGTGCCGGTATGGCGCCCATGCGTTCCCACATCTTCGATCAGCTCAAGCGCCTGCATTCCAAACGCAAGATCAGCTTCTGGTACGGTGCCCGGAGTGTCCGCGAAATGTTTTACGTGGAAGACTTCGACGGCCTTGCTGAGGAGAATGAGAATTTTGAGTGGCATGTGGCGCTGTCCGATGCGCTGCCGGAAGACAATTGGCAAGGCCCGACGGGCTTTATCCATAACGTGTTGTATGAAAACTATTTGAAGGACCATCCGGCTCCGGAAGACTGTGAGTACTACATGTGTGGGCCCCCAATCATGAACGTCTCCTGCATCAAGATGCTCAAGGATCTGGGTGTTGAAGACGAAAACATCATGCTGGATGACTTTGGAGGCTAAGCAATCCTGATGACATTCAGCATGATAAATCCCGCCAGGGTGGCTCTGACCAGCGCTTTTACAGCGCTGGCCCTTGCCGTTCTGGCGGGTTGTTCGTTTCAGCCAGAAGAAAAAATCTGGGAAATCTCTGGCCCCGTCTTCGGCACCAGTTACCACATTAATGTCGTATTGACCGAGGATCAGGCGAGGCTTGAAACTCTGGCGAGTGGCATTGATGAGGTGCTTGAAGGCGTTGATGCGTCGATGTCGACCTGGCGCGACGATTCGGAGCTGTCCCTTTTTAATCAGCGGTCCGATCAATCCGAATGGATCCCGGTTTCAGCCGAATTGTTTGAGGTTCTTCAGAAAGCCGAAGAAGTTTCAATGATGACCAATGGCGCCTTCGATATAACAATCGGCCCGCTAGTGAATCTATGGGGGTTCGGGCCCCAGGCGAGGCCGGAGCAGATCCCTTCGGAAGAAACGCTCGCGGAAGCTCTCGCCGCCACCGGTTTCGAAAAACTTGAACTGCGGCCAGACCCGCCTGCCGTTCGTGCGGCACCACCGCAATATCTGGATTTGTCGGCCATCGCCAAGGGTTATGGTGTGGATGCGGTGGCACGCTTTCTCGAAAGTGAGGGTGTAAAGGCGTATCTGGTGGAAATCGGCGGAGAGGTTCGGGTTAATGGCCGGAAACCGGATGGTAGCACCTGGCGCCTGGCCATCGAACAGCCGGTGTCTGAGGGGCGCGAGGTAAACCGGGTGGTGGCGCTGGACTCCCGGTCTATGGCAACATCGGGTGACTATCGTAACTATTACGAATCGGAAGGGCGGCGTTATTCCCATACAATAGATCCTGCGACAGGTGAACCGATTGCCCATAACCTGGCATCGGTGACGGTTATCGCGGATGACTGTATGACAGCAGATGCACTGGCAACCGGATTTAACGTGATGGGCTATGAACGGGCCAATGCACTCGCGGTGAGGGAAAATATCCCGGCCTATTTTATTGTCAGGACGGATGAAGGTTTCGATATGCACCAGACGCCAGCTTTTTCATCCTATATAACTCAGTAAAGGGGGGAGCAGCATGGGTACCTTTCTGTTGGTTCTTTTGATCGTGGTGTTGCTGGTTGCAGCCATGTCCATCGGCGTCATCTTCGGGCGCAAGCCCATCAGTGGAACCTGTGGGGGAATTGGCGCACTCGGCATCAGCCAGTCCTGTGATATCTGCGGCGGCAACACCCAGGAGTGCGAAGAAGAAAACGGGCGATTGGTCAATAGAGGTAAGGAGACCGAGGCTCTGGCTTACGACGCCAGCAAGACCAGCGAGCTCTGATCTGTTTCCGACAATTACAGCCACCTTTTCACGACGTAGATAAGGAGTCACTGCGCCCATGGCAGAGCATCATTATGACGTCGCCGTTATCGGCGCCGGTCCGTCTGGCGAAGGCGCGGCGATGAATGCGACGAAACACGGCAAGCGTGTCGCAATCATTGAGGACAAGCCTGCCGTCGGCGGGAACTGTACCCACTGGGGGACGATACCCTCCAAGGCTCTGCGTCATTCTGTCAAGCAGATTATAACTTTCAACACCAATCAGATGTTCCGGGATATTGGGGAGCCGCGCTGGTTCTCCTTCCCGCGGGTTTTACAGAACGCCCAGAAGGTTATTGGTAAACAGGTCAAGCTAAGGACCCAGTTTTATTCCCGTAACCGGGTTAAGTTGATCAACGGTCGTGCGGTTTTCATTGACCAGAACCGGATAGAAGTCCGTGGCAGCAAGTCGTTGGAAACACTGCATTTCAAACAGGCGGTGATTGCCACGGGTTCGCGCCCTTATTTGCCGCCGGATGTGGACTTCCGGCACCACCGGATCTACAACTCGGACACCATTCTGAACCTGTCTCATACCCCCAGAACGCTGATTATCTATGGCGCGGGCGTTATTGGTTCAGAATACGCCTCGATTTTTGCCGGGCTGGGCGTGAAGGTGGACCTGATCAATCCGGGCAGCCGGCTGCTGTCGTTCCTTGATGACGAAATCTCTGACGCTCTGAGTTATCACTTGCGCAATAACGGCGTCCTGGTACGCCACAACGAGCAATATGAGTCCGTTTTGGGTGATGACCACGGTGTCGTGTTGTCGTTGCAGTCTGGCAAGAAAATCCGTGCAGATGCGTTTCTGTGGTGCAATGGTCGCAGTGGCAACACCGAGAAGCTGGGCCTTGAGAATATTGGTCTGGTAGCAAATGGGCGGGGGCAGCTTGCCGTTGACGAGCACTACCGCACCGAGGTGGAAAATATCTACGCCGCGGGCGATGTCATTGGCTGGCCGAGTCTGGCAAGCGCCGCCTATGACCAGGGCCGTTCCGTATCCTCGGACATCGTGCAGGATGAGTACTTCCGGTATGTTTCCGATGTGCCGACCGGGATCTACACTATTCCGGAAATCAGTTCCGTTGGCAAAACCGAGCGTGAGTTGACTGAAGCCAGGGTGCCCTACGAGGTTGGCCAGGCGTTCTTCAAGGATCTGGCCCGCGCACAGATCACCGAAGAAGCGGTGGGTATGCTGAAAATTCTGTTCCACCGGGAGACCCGGCAGATTCTGGGTATCCACTGTTTCGGTGACCAGGCAGCGGAAATCGTCCACATCGGTCAGGCGATCATGAATCAGGAAGGGGAGGCTAACTCTCTGAATTACTTTATTAATACAACGTTCAACTACCCGACCATGGCGGAAGCCTACCGGGTTGCGGCACTGAATGGCCTGAACCGAATTTTTTGAGGTTTACCTGAAGACGGGGTCAGATGAACGCTTTCATCTGACCCCAAGTTCATCATCGCCCGTTCACCTTTTCATCCAGCGGTCAGCGCTCCGCTGCTCGCCGACACACCTTCGTGACTCTGTGGCAGCGACAGCGCCGACCTTGCCCGGTTATCGAAAAACATCCGGGTGCTGGTCGGGTAATCAGTAATGATGCTGTTCACACCCATTTCTTCCAGTTGCAACATGTCGTGAATCCGGTTCACCGTCCAGGTGGACACGTGCATACCCTTGCGATGGGCCTGTTCAACCAGTGTTTTTGAGCAGAGTTTCCAGTGGATGCAAAGGTACTCGCAGCCGAGACGGCTTGCCATGCTGAGTGGTCGCGGAAATTTTCGTTCTGTTACCAGGCCGATGCGGATATTTTTGTTGCGCCGCCGGATCTGCTTCAGGAACCAGCTATCGGTAGAGGTTATCGCCACCCTGTGGTAAAGGTTACGGTGCTGTATAACCTCGGTCAGGCGGTTACTGAGGATGTTCAGCCGCTGGCGGGCGTCCTTTTTGACTTCCAGTTGCAGGTGTTCGAGATCATCAAACTGATCCAGAAGGTCTTCCAGCGCCGGAATCCCCGTTGGCGTGGGCCAGGGGCTGGCGTTTCGTCGTGCATCCATGGCCGCCAGTTCGGCGGCGGTGTATTGGCTGACGCTGCCATTCTGGCTGGTTGTCCGGTCTACTGAAAGGTCATGCACCAGAACCGGTTTGCCATCCTTTGACAGCACCAGATCCAGCTCGAAATGCCGGATGCCATGCCGATAAGCATGAATAAATCCGGGCAGGGTGTTTTCCGGGGCCTCTCCCTTTGCGCCTCGGTGTCCGTAGACAATCATTCCGCTGCGTTATCCTTCAGACGTTGGTAAATGGCCTGGCGCTTCTTCCAGGTATCGTGGCAAAGGCGAGTGTCCTCCAGGAACGCCGGCAGCTCCTGCATGAGCAAAGCCTGGGGGCCATCCACCAGCGCTTTTTCCGGCTTGGGATGGAAGTCCACCAGCACCATGTTGGCGCCAGCAATCACGCCCTGGGCCGTTGCGTGCATGATATCAAGAATGCCGTCCGGAGACTGTTCGCGGCTACCGACTGAGTGGGACGGGTCTACACATACCGGCATACGGGTGAGGCGCTTGACCGCCGGCACATGGGCGAAATCGACCATGTTGCGATGGGGCTTGCCGGCTTCGGTTTTCATGCCTCTGAGGCAGAAGATCACGTTGGCGTTGCCTTCGCTGGCCAGGTATTCGGCGGCGTTCAGGGATTCATTCAGGGTAATCCCGAAACCACGCTTGAGCAGCACCGGATAGGTACTCTGGCGGCCAATGGCCTTCAGCAGCTCGAAGTTCTGGGTGTTGCGGGTACCCACCTGCAGCATCACGCCGGTGGGCCGGCCAAGTTTTTCCAGGCAGGTGTCGATTTCCTCAATGTGGTTCTCGTGGGTGATCTCCATGGCGATCACCTTGATGCCATGCTTGCCCGCCTTCTCGAACACCCAGGGCAGGCAGCCCTTGCCGTGGCCCTGGAACGAGTAGGGATTGGTGCGCGGCTTGTAGGCGCCCATTCGGGTGCAGACTTCGCCATTGTCCTCAAGGGCCTGCATCATCATCTCGACGTGCTCGGGAACGTCGACAGCACAAAGGCCGGCAAAAATATTCAGATTGGACTGGTTGAACTCGACACCGTTGTAGGTGAACCCGCTTTGTCGGCGATCATCATGGTGGCGGCCGAGAATACGGTAGTCGTCCGAGATGCGAATGGCCCGCTCTACCGCGGGCAGGGCCTCGATTTCTTCCTTGTTCAGGGACTTGGTCTCCCCGAGAAGATAGATTTCGGTCAGTCGCTGGGTGGCACCCTGAACATCATGAACCCGAACCGAGACATTCGGAAGATTCTCGAGGTAGTGCATGGTCTGTTGGTATTCTTCGCTGTCCAAAGCAGTATTCGGATGAAGAATGGCTAACATGTTGTCTCCTTTTAAGAACCGGTGTCTTGCGCCCGGTGTCGCGCCTGCATGTACTCCCGGTGATTGAGGTGCAGCAGGTCTGCCATGCGGCGAATCAGGTGTTCTTCGTATTTGTCGATGCGCCCGTCCGCGAAGGCCACGCGCCAGATACTCTCAAGCAGAGCCTGTTTGCCTTCCTGGTCCAGGTGGTCATTGATCTGGCCGGTAAATTCATAGAGCGACGTAGCGTCGTCGGCGTGGCTCAGGGCATCCTGAAGAATCTCTTGCGCTTCGCCCCGGGATACCTGGTGCGCCTTCACCGCGCCATCAACGATGGCTTGCAATTCCCGCTCGTCTTCGTCCTGGTCGACCCGGGAAAGCTGAACCATAAGGGAGGTTGCAGCTACCGCCAGTTGATGAGAATCCGGTTTCTCGTTTTCTGTTTCCGGTGCTGCAAACAGTTTTTTCAGGCGCTCGATCATGATCGGACAATCCTGCTCCTGTGTTTGGTGTAAGTCGTGGCGTCAGGCAGCCCTGGCCAGCTGCCGGACCCGGTTTTCCAGTTCTATCTGGTCGGCTGCGAACCGGCGAATGCCATCGGCCAGCTTTTCGGTAGCCATGGCGTCTTCATTGGATTGCCAGCGGAACAGCTTCTCGTCGATGGTGCCAAACTGATCCGGTGAGCTGGCAGTGTCGGCGATCAGTTGCCGCGGCAGGTCACCCTGGTCGTTCTGTAGTTCCTGCAATAGGGCGGGACTGATCGTCAGACGATCGCAGCCTGCCAGCATTTCGATTTCGCCGGTATTTCGGAAGCTGGCGCCCATCACCACCGTGTTAAAGCCGTTGGCCTTGTAGTAATTGTAGATGCGGGAGACCGAGAGCACTCCCGGATCTTCTGCGGGCGGGTAACTGTCACGGCCAGTGCTGGCCAGGTGCCAGTCCAGAATCCGACCAACAAAGGGCGAGACCAGGAATGCACCGGCCTGGGCGCAGGCCGCAGCCTGGATGAAGGAGAACAGCAGCGTAAGGTTGCACCGAATCCCTTCCTTCTCCAGTTGCTCGGCGGCACGGATGCCTTCCCAGGTAGAGGCGATTTTGATCAGCACGCGACTGGTGTCGACGCCCTGTTTGTCATACAGCTCAACCAGGCGGCGCGCGCGCTCCAGGGTGCCGGCGGTGTCGAAGGACAAGCGGGCATCGACCTCGGTGGACACCACACCGGGAATCAGGTTCAGGATTTCGCGGCCAGCAAGCACGGCCAGCATATCGGTGGCCATGGTCAGCTGCCCGACGTCTGAGCCGCCATGCCGGCGTGCCTCGGCTATAGCCTTATCCAGCATGGGGCGATAGGAATCGGAAGCGGCTGCCTTGAGCAGCAGGGATGGATTGGTGGTGGCATCCTCCGGTCGCCACTTCGCGATGGCCTCGATATCGCCGGTATCCGCCACTACCGTGGTCATGGTCTTCAGTTGGTCGAGCTTGCTGGTCATTCGTCCTGTCGTCCCGGTTGATTTGTTACTGGTGTGCCCGAATACCGGGCGCTGGCTATATACCTACAATAACGGGCCGCTCTGACAGGAACAAGACAGCAAAGGGTATGCTGATAATTAAGCTTCGGCAATCTCCCGCGTTGCCGTTCCAGGCACCTTTTCCAGGGCTGTCTCGATAACTTCCAGACCGGCGCCGGATTTATGGGCGTTTTCGCTGATATAGCGACGGAACCGCCGACCGCCTGGCTGACCGTGGAACAGGCCCAGAAGGTGTCGGGACATGTGGCTGAGGAACACGCCGCGCTCAAGCTCACTCTGAATAAACGGAAGCATGGCCCTAAGCGCCTGATGTCGGTTATCCACCGGCGCAGACTGCCCGAAAAACTCAGGATCAACACCCGCCAGCAGCCAGGGGTTGTGGTACGCCTCCCGACCCAGCATCACGCCGTCGGTGTAACGAAGATGCTCGTGACATTCTTCGAAGGTCTTGATTCCGCCGTTGATGATGATTTCGAGGTGCGGGTATTTCGCTTTCAGGCGGTATACCCAGTCATATTTTAGCGGTGGGATATCCCGGTTTTCCTTCGGGCTCAGGCCCTCAAGCATGGCGATTCGGGCGTGCACGATAAACGTCCGGCAACCAGCGTCGGATACCTTTTCAACGAATTCGCAAAGTTCGTCCCAAGACTCCTGCCCATCAATACCGATCCGGTGCTTCACGGTAACCGGCAGGTCCGTTGCCTCAATCATGGCGCGCATACCGTCCGCCACCTTGTCCGGGTGGCCCATCAGGCAGGCGCCGATCATGTTGTTCTGAACCCGGCCACTCGGACAACCGACGTTCAGATTGACCTCATCAAACCCGTATTGCCGTGCCAGCCTGGCGCAGTGGGCAAGTTCGCCCGGATCGCTGCCGCCAAGCTGCAGAGCCAGCGGGTACTCTGCCTCGTTATGCCGAAGGAACCGCGCAGTGTCGCCATGAATCAGCGCGCCCGTGGTGACCATCTCGGTGTAGAGCAGGGTATGCCTGCTGAGCTGGCGCGCCAGGTAACGGTAATGGCTGGTGGTCCAGTCCATCATCGGCGCAACGCAAAAGCGGCGGGAATGACCGTGGTTGTGGCGAACGGCATCCACTGTGGGGATTGCGGACATTTCGGTAACCTATCTACGAGAAATACAGTTGTCAGTAGGAGAATCGGAGCCCCGGGCAACGTCATCAACTTAAGCCCCAAGCGTACCAAAATCCAGCCCAACGGGCGCCATGGGCGAGCAATAAACAGTGTCATCGGGCAGATGTGGCGGTGGTCGGGGCCGGATGGCGCCCAGAGTACTGGCGCTGAGTATTCCCGCCATCAACAACCCGAATTTGGTTAAATTCCGGGGAAAATTGGCTTGAATCGGAATATATTGGTAGTAGAGTCACTGATTCAGGCGGTAATTTAGGCGGCATATCCAAAACCATGCAGAACCATGCGCTCATCCTCGATGCTGTTTATTCATCCAGTATTGTGCGTGGAATTTTGCCTGCTGTCACGCGGATAGCGGAGATATAAGACAATCGTCACAAAATGCCGAGAATTCCACTCGTGCTCTCTTACAACTCTATGGAAAATATGAAATAGTTTACCGGTAGCGGTTTTGAATAAGCGAATTGGCGCTTTTGGCAGAAATGGAATGATTGGCGTCTATCTCCAAGCTTACTAGCGTAGAATATCGATAGCCTTTTGATAAAAAAGGAAA